>JACQFU010000157.1 GCA_016199905.1 Candidatus Wallbacteria bacterium | reverse complement strand
GGGGAGGAGTGACCATGAGAAATTCAGCCCGTATCCGTCCGGAGCTCCGAAGGACGACTCTCCTTCCTGTCTTCGGCCTCCTGCTCGCACTGACCCCTGCCGCCCTCGCAGCCGAGGAGCTTTGGGTCCACCCCTCCAGGTTGCCGGTGCCGCCGCTCGAGATGCACCCGCCGAAAGCCGAGCGCGTCGTCCTGGACAGCGGGATGATCGTCTACTTGCTCGAGGACCACGAGCTCCCCATCGTCAACGTCCACGCCACCGTCAAGACCGGCGGATGGCTGGACCCGGACGACAAGCTGGGCCTGGCGGATATCACCGGCGCCGTCATGCGCACGGGCGGCACCCGGAAGATGACGGGCGACGAGATGAACGAGACGCTCGAGTTCATCGCGGCCGGCGTCGAGACTTCCATCGGGACCCGCAGCGGCGGCGCCAGTCTCGACGTGATGTCGAAGGATCTGGACAAGGGTCTCGAGATCTTCTCCGAGGTCCTGATGTTTCCCGTCTTCGCGCAGGACAAGGTCGACCTGCGCAAGAAACAGGTGATGGAGGGCATCCGGCGCCGCAATGACGAGCCCGGCCCCATCTGCAGCCGCGAGTTCGGAAAGCTGCTCTACGCGGGCCATCCTTTCGGGCGCGTCAACAGCCTCGACACCATCGACCGCATCACGCGGGACGACCTGGTCGCCTTCCACAAGAAGTACTTCTTCCCGAACAACATCATCATGGGAGTCGCAGGCGATTTCCAGAAAGACAAGATGTTGGCGAAGCTGAAGAGCCTCTTCAGCGACTGGAAGAAGGGCGAGCCCCCGGCCGACCCACCGGAGGTGCCGTTCGATCCCAAAGCGGGCGTCTTCTTCGTGGAGAAGGACGTTCCCCAGGCCAATATCCGCATGGGCCACCTCGGCATCAAGAAAAAGGACCCGGACTTCTTCGCCCTCGAGGTGATGAACTTCATCCTGGGTGGCAGCGGTTTCACGAGTCGCCTGATGCGGGAGATCCGCTCCAACCAGGGGCTCGCCTATTCCGTCGGCAGCTACTTCAGCGCCGGGCAGGAACTGGGCAGCTTCGGGATGGCGAGTCAAACGAAGTCGAAGACCACAGCCAAGTGCATCGCCGAGATGCAGAAGATCGCCGCGAAGATGACGCAGGAGCCCGTGACCGCAGAGGAGTTGAAGACCGCCCGGGAGTCGATCCTCAACAGCTTCGTGTTCGAGTTCCAGTCGTCGGGCCAGATCGTCGGGCAGGCCGTCAGCCTCGAGTACACCAAGCTGCCGCCGGACTTTCTCGAGATCTACAAGGACAAGATATCCAAGGTCACCGCCGACGACGTGCTTCGCGTCTCCAAGAAGCATCTGTTTCCCGACAAGCTGACGCTGGTGGTGGTCGGGAAGTCATCCGATTTCGATAAGCCGCTCTCCGGTTTCGGGGCCGTCGAGACGCTCCCGAACGAGGACTTCACGGAATTCGACAAGAAGCACCCGGCCCAGACTGAGAAGCAGAAGTAGAAGCTTACCGGGACGACACCGGCCAGACGGTGCCTGGCGTACCGCGTCGCGTTGCGTCTTCGGAAAGGGTGACCGAGTCGGCCATTGTCGTAACCGAAAGATGCGTAACGACCAAGTCGTCTTGCGAAAGCCACACCTTGTCGGGGCCGGCGCTGATCAAGACGAACTCGCCCTTGAGCGCGGGAAAGTTGAGGAGTCTCGACTCGTAGCGCGCCGTCTCCAACCAATAGGGAGTGTCCCAGAGGTCGTGGGCTGCATCCCGACCGGGCGTGCGCATGCGTTGTCGGAGGAAATCCGGAAACTCCTTCGCCGTGGGAAAGCTCACCGTATCCTGGTAGCGGTTCAGGATCTGGTGCTCGATCTCCTGCATTTCCAACCGCTGCAAGGACATGCGCGCCACATCGCGCACGCTCAACGCCAGGTCCGCTCCGCTTGACATCAGTGCCAGGACGGTGCCAGTGACGAGCACCATCGAGACCAACGACCTCACGCGACACCTCTTGGACGAGCGAGGTCCTCCGGCCCTCGCACACCCCGAAGGTAGCCTTCGAGGACCTCGCGGAAATCCGCAGCCTCCAGCACCAGCACCGTGCTCGGCTCCAGAGCCACCGCCCGGGCGACTTCAAAGGCCGCCCCAAACAAGGACCGTTCGCCCCAGGACCCACCCTCTCCTAGCTCCATCGACTGACCTCCCTCAGGCTCCAGGCGCAATTTCCCCTCGCGCACCAACAGCAATCGCGGCGCCGCTGCGTTCGTCCCGCCGAGTGACCGTCCTGTTTCTACCTGCTCGGCGTGCAATCGGGCTGCAAGCATGGACAGTATAGCAGGCGGCAACTTGGAGAACATCGGAAGGCGCCGCAGGAATCCGCCGTGGCGGATCACGCCTGCGACGGTCGCTCGCTCGCCGTCCTCCTCCGGAAAGAGCGCGAGAAACTCCCTGCGGCCAAGCGACAGAAGCTCTATTGCAGTGCGGGCCTCCACCGAAGCCGTCCGGGTCCCCTCGGAAATGAGCGCCAGTTCTCCGAAGCAATCGCCGGCGACGAGGCGGGCCGCGGGCCGCTCTATGCCTCCCGGGTCGAGTTTGAGAACGTCCAGCTCACCGGTGCGCACCAGGTAGAATCGATCGCCCGGGTCTCCTTGCTTCAAGACGCGCGCGCCGGCCACGTGACGTTCTCGGGCCATGGCTTGGGCCACCTGCTCACGCCGTTCGCGACGCAGCAGCGCGAAGAAGGGAACGTCCTCGAGCAGTTTCGCCAGGTCCTGCGACGAATCGCCTTCCGTCGAGGACAGGATGCGACGGTGGGCGACCTCCCACTCGAGCCAGTAGAGGCCGGTGGTAGCCGCGTGCTCGGCGGCGGCGCGGAAGGCGTGGCCTCCGTGGCGCTCGAGAGCGGCCAGGCGCAAGGCGTAACCCATCCGCAGCGCGCCGTCGTCTCCCTCGGCGCCGTCCCAAAGGGAGTCGGCCAGGATCGCCCGCGCGCGTCGTTCGCCGAGGACCTCCTGAGCCAGCTCGGAAAGCGTGCCGAAGAGATGGCCCGCCGCCGATCGGCAGGCCTGGGCCGCGTCCGCGGTAGCCGATAGCGACTCGCGCTCGCGACCGCGGAAAGGGCCCGAAAGAACGGAGCCAGCCACAAATATGGCGGCGGCCACGGGAAGCAGCCCCGCCGTGTAGAGCGGCAAAGTCGCCAACCTCGAGAACTCGTCCGGGATGCCGTGGAGATCCATCGAGGCACCCGCAGCCATCGCCACGAAGGCGGCGAAGAGCAGCCTCCAGATGCGGCCGACGGGGCTGGCGCCGTCGACGAACATGAGCTGGATAGCCGCAGTTGCAACGGCCACGACCCCCGTGTAGGTGCAAATGGAGCCGAAGGATGCGCCGGCTCTCACAGCCGGGAATGCCATCGCCATCAGTATCGCCGCGATCAGCGGGGGAAGGATGCGTTCCCTGCGCCCCGGTCCGGCGCCGGCAGCCTGGCGAAAGAAGAATGGTGCCGCCGCGAACAGGAGCAGGCCGGTCCACAGGCCGTCTCCAGCAGGACCCAGGGCACCAACAGGACAGCCCTCAGGCCCAGGAACAGCACCAGCAGGTCCAGTCCGTACACCATCGGCATCCCGCGGAAGGCGGCGCGGCTGCGGTTCCAGATTACTATCACGAGGAGCGAGTAAAGGGCCAACAGCAACACCTGAACAGGCGGGGAGTCCCAGAGCAGTCCGGCGGCCGAAGCGAGCACGGCCGCAGGGACCGTGAGGCGGGAGAGGGCCTCCTTCTGCACCCGCTCGCCCAGCAGCGCCACCGGGACGAGCAGCACCTGCAGCACGCCGTAGCCAAGCAGCCCGGCACTCAGGAGCAGCATCCCCAAGAGCAGCGTCTGGACGGGGATGGAACCGGCTTGGAAGATGGCCAATGCCAGCGGCACCGACGAGACGCGAAAGGCACCGGTGGCGAGCCGCAGCGCCCCCACGACCCAGGCGAGCACGGCCAGGCCGTAGAGGGAGAGGCGGCGTTCCTCTTCGGAAGGTTTTTCATCCTTGGGCGCAGAGACGAAGAGCCTGCGGGCAAAGAACGCCAGCGCGTGATCTCGAACCAGCTCGCGGTCGAAGGCGGCGCGATAGAGGCGGTAGCCGTTCCATTCGAAGAGCGGACTGGCGTCGAGGGCCACGAAGAGAAGCGCCATCGCCGCAGCGGGCGCAGCCAGGCCGGCGACGACGGGGCTGGCGGTCCACGGTTTCAGGGCGCAGAGCGCCGCGGCGGCGGAAAGAGGACTCAAAAGACCCGCCAAAGCGACGTACACCTGATGCCGCCGGTCTGCGAGCTCCAGCCGCGACAAGTCGAGGTACGGCAGCGGCAAAAGGATGCGCAGGTCGACGCCCGCCCGCGGCAGCCGGAAGCCGCAGGCCGAGGCGGTCAACGCTTGGCAGGCCCAGCGGAACCATTCGAAGAGCCAGGCCGCCAGCACGGCCCACAGCGGCGAAACTCCGGGGAACACCAGTCCCATTCCCGTGTGCCGCAGCTGTTCGAGGGTGAACCAGAATCCCGCCATCAGAGCCGCCAGCGCCAGCGCCGCCACGGTCCCCACAGCCCTCCGCCCGGCGAGGCCCAGCTCGGGCAGCCCGGCCGCGTAGGCCAATCGAGGCCCCGGGGACCGGCTGCTCTCGCTGCCGTCCAGGAAGCCCGCCTTTTCGAAACGCAGGAGAGCCGAGCCGAGCTGCTCGGGGCCGATCGGTTCGGGCGAGAGCAACCCCGCAGCCAAGAGATCGCGAACGCTTCGCGTGCCAGTCATCAGCTCCCAGAGTTCGCACTCCCAAGGCTGCGCCTCGATCGAGACACCGCTCCTGGGGTCTCGCAGATACGTGCGCGAGCGGCCGCCCGGCCGCGCCGGGACGGAAACCATGGCCACGCCTTGCCGGTGCGCGGGGCGACTGTCGAGGAAGCCGCTCGAGCCCGAAGCTGCCGGTGTCGGGGCTGGTTCGGTCATCGGCTGCCGAGGGCGGCCGGAGGCGGCCTTCGATCAGGCTGGCGCACCGGCATCGGCGGCGGCTCGCCGGCGCCCTGCGCGAGCCAGACATCGCGGAAGGTGATCAGCTGATCGCCCAAGGGCGTCAGGTTGATTCCGTGCACGAAGGGCTGCCGCACGATCGCCGTGTTGAAGTAGTAGATGCAAATCCAGACGGCATCGTCGACGATCAGCTGTTCGGCCTTTTGGTAGAGCTTGATGCGCAGCAGCGGGTTGGTTTCGCGCCGCGCCTGCACGAGCAGCGAGTCGACCTCCCGGTTGGTGTAACTGACGCTGTTGGAACTGCCGATATTGCCCGAGAAGAACTGGTAGTAGAGGAAGTTGTCGGCGTCCATGTAGTCGGCCACCCATCCCAGCCGGAAGAACCCGACCTTGCCCCGCTTGGTGAGGTCGAGGTGCGTTTTAATTGATGACCGGATAGGAGCCGATGCCGAGGTCGGCCAGACTGGCCTGGATCGCCTTGGTAATTCGGAGGTGGTCTTCGCCGTCGGGGATGTGGATCGGGATCTCGGGAAACCGCTGGCGCGGGCCACCCGGCTCGCGGCGCGGATAACCCGCCTGGGTGAGAAGGTCGTCGGCCCGCTTCAGATCGAAGTCGTAGGAGTGGAGGCTGGCGTTGTAGCCGCGGATGCCGGGCGGAAGGGGGCCGCGGGCCTCCTGGACTCGCCCGGTCTTGATGAACTTTACGATCGAAGTCTTGTCCACGGCGTGGCTGAAAGCACGACGCACGATCGGGTTGTCGAACGGCGGGATGAGCACGTTCATCCCGAAGTAGTAAGTGCCGAGCTGAGAAACCTCGGTGAAATAGGGGGCCCAGATCGAATCGCGGCGTTTCACCTGGTTATAGAGCGGGTCGGGGACGGTGGAGTGGAAGATGCGGCCGGCGAGGAACTCGCGGAAGAGAGCATCCTCCTCGGGAATGATGTGGAAGGCCACCTTGTCGAGGTACGGAGGGCCGCCGAAGTAGCCCGGATTTCGCGAGAGCACCACTTCGACGTTGGGCTCGAAGCGCTCGAAGCGGAAGGCGCCCGTGCCGACGGGGTGATTGCGGAAGTCCTTGCCCCACTTGAGCACGTCTTCCTTGGGAACGATGAAGGCGTTGGACATTGTCAAGGTGGCCAGGAAGGGGGCGTACGGGGTCTTGAGCCGGATCCGGACCGTGCAAGGCTGCACGCAGCCGGCGTGGCGGGGGTCGGGTTGCTTGCCGGGCGCGGGGCGAGAGGGATCGATCACCTCGATGCCGTGGACGTCGCGCGTCTTGCCGGCCATGAACTCGTCGGCGCCTTCGATGACGGTAAAGATCTGAGTGCGCGCCGATTCCGTCAGGGGGTCCAGAACACGCTCGAAACTAAACTTCACGTCGTTGCCCGTGACGCGCCGGCCGCCGTTGGAGGTGGGCTTGCCGTTCTCGGTGGTGGCGTGGAAAGTCACCTTGGGCGAGAGGTGGAAGGTGTAAACGAGCCCATCGGCGCTGATGTCCCAGGAGTCTGCGACAGCACTCGTAATGGCGCCCTGGGACTGGGAGTCGATGCTGTCTCCACCGTTGGTGTTGAGGTCGAATTTCACGAGCCCGTCGAACATCTGAAGGATGCAGAAGACGGAGGTCGTGTCGGTGGCGAGCGCCGGGTCGAACGTGGGCGGGTTGGTCTGCAGCGCCGCGTGATAGATGCCGCCGACGACGGGCGCATCAAGGCCGGCGCCCGCCACCTGGGCCGGGGCCGCGACGTGCTCGCGCGCGAGCCAGCCGGCAGAGGCCACGACGATTATGAGGACGAGCCAGCGCATGGTGCGGGGCCTATGGACTTTCTCCCCATGGTCGCTTATCTTACCTTGCCTCCAGGAAACTGACATCTTTGGGGCGACCCCGGAATCGAAAAGGAGCATTGATGGAGCGCACTCTCGTCCTTATCAAGCCCGATGGCGTCCAGCGCCAGCTCGTGGGAGAGATCCTCTCTCGATTCGAGCGCAAGGGCCTGAAGATCGCAGGCATGAAGTTCATCAAGATGTCCCAGGATCTGGCGGAGCGTCACTATGCGGTCCACAAGGGCAAGAGCTTTTACAACGACCTGGTGAGCTTCATCACGTCGGGCCCTGTGGTGGCTATGGTCCTCGAAGGCCGGATGGCTGTCAAGCAGACGCGGAACCTGATGGGCGCGACGAGGCCGGAGGAATCGACGCCCGGTTCGGTCCGAGGCGATCTGGCGATCTTCACGGGCCAGAATCTGGTGCACGGCAGCGACTCCGATGAGAACGCCCGTGCCGAAATCGCCAACTTCTTCAACGAGGGCGAGCTGGTGAGCTACGAGCTGGCGAACAAGGACTGGATTGGGTAGGGCGAATATGGGGGCGGGCTCCCTTCCGACCCCAGTGATGTGAGGGACTCGCGAATGTCATTGGAGCCCGCGAGGACAGTTCGCCGGCCTCACCACACAAATGGGGGTCCAGGGGGCCAGTGGCCCCCTGGTGAGATCTGGGGCGAAGCCCCAGCAAGTGAAATCAGGACCACTCATGTCCGGCGACGACGATAAGCACCGCCCCGATCGGATGCTGCAAGCCGCAGTGTTTCTGTGCGGCCTGGCCGTGATGGGTATCGAGATGGCGGCGTCGCGGCTGCTGGCACCTTACTTCGGGACATCGCTCTTTACCTGGACGAACCTGATCGGGGCGATCATGACGGCGCTGTCGGCCGGCTACTGGATTGGCGGCCGGATGGCCGATCGGCATCCACGGCACGAGGTGCTCTACCGAATTATCCTGGCAGCGGGCGCGCTGGTGGCGGCGATCCCGTACTTGACTCAGCCGGTGATGGCGCTGTCGGTGAAGGCCATCGACAAGGGCGAGGCCGGAGTGGTGGCGGGGAGTCTGCTGGCCACGATCGTGCTGTTCGCCGTGCCGGTCGTGCTGCTCGGGATGGTAAGCCCGTTTGCGATCCGGCTGGCCAGCCGCGGCGAGGAGAGGCTGGGTAACACAGCGGGGAACCTCTACGCCCTGTCGACGTTCGGGAGCATCGCCGGGACCTTCCTGCCGGCGCTGGTGACCATCCCGCTGATCGGCACGCGCAGGACGATTCTCACCTTTGCGGCCATCCTGATCGTCGTGGGGGCAGCCGGCCTGGCGCGCCGGGCGGTCGCGGCGGCGCCGCTGGCTGTGCTTCTGGTGTGGTTGGCTCCTTTCGGTCCGATTCGGGACGCCTCGCTGAAGAACCAGGGCGTCTGCCTGATGGAGGACGAGTCGCCCTACCACTACATCCAGGTGCTCGACAAGGACGGTCGCCGGCTGCTGGTGCTCAACGAGGGACAGGCGGTGCATTCTATTTTCGAGGGGCGCAAGGTCGAGTGGAAGCCGATGGTAGGCAGCGTCTGGGACTCGATGAACGCGTTGCCGATCCTTCTGGATAAGAAACCGGGCAGCCGCCTCGACGTGCTGATCGTGGGGCTGGCCGCGGGCACGATGAGCAAGGAGCTGATCCACTTCTTCGGGAAACTCTACGATCTGCACGTCGACGGCGTCGAGATCGACGGCCGCATCGTGGAGATGGGGCGCCGCTACTTCGAGATGAACGAGCCGCAGCTGGACGTGCACGTGATGGACGGTCGAATCTTCCTGGCGCGCTCGGAGCGAAAGTGGGACCTGATCATGGGCGACGCCTATCGCCAGCCCTACATCCCGTTTCACCTGGCAACCCGCGAGTACTTCCAGCTGGTGCGAGATCACCTGGCGCCCGGCGGGTTGATGAGCATCAACGTGGGGTCGCCGTCGCTCGAGAGCCCGGTCGCCACGCGGATCGTGAACACGGTCTCGGCCGTCTTCCCGCGAGTGTCGGTCCTGGACGTGATCAACCCGCCGGCCAGCCACTTCAACAACTACGTCGTCATCGCAGGCGACCGCGAGCTGGACGGCTCGCTGCTGGAACCCTCGCCGGGCGATCTCTGCGAGCTGGTCGTGGGGCGTTCCAACAACGGATGGCTCGGTTCGTTGATGGCGCGCAGGCGCGCCGATCTGCACTCCGCAGAGACCCATCCGACCGCGGGGGTGCTGGAAGACGATCGGGCGCCGGTCGAGGTGCTGACCGACTGGATCATCTTCGAAATCGCCTCCGGATCGGGCGAGAAGAAGAGCTAGCAATCCCGGGAAGCGACTCTAAAGGAGTCGTTTCCTCTAGAGACTCCTGTGACGCAGCGCCTCGGGATCGATCGCGATTGTCATCGCCTCATCGAACGAGACGTCGCCGCCCTTGACCAGCTGGGCGAGGGCTTCGTCGAGGAGCCTCATGCCCTGGTTCAGGCTGGCGAGCATGGCGTTGGGGATCTGGAAGATCTTGCCTTCGCGGATGAGGTTCGCGATGGCGGGGACCCGGAACATCACCTCATGGGCGGCGACGCGGCCGGTGCCTCGGGCGCGGGGGAGGAGGACCTGGCAGACAACGGCCAATAGCGTCTCCGCGAGCATCGTGCGAACCTGGTCGGCGCGATTGGCCGGGAAGGCGCCGAGGATGCGGTCGATGGTCTTCGGAGCGGTCTGGGTGTGGAGCGTCGAGAGCACGAGGTGGCCGGTCTCGGCGGCCGTCATGGCCAGTTCCATCGTTTCCAGATCGCGCATTTCGCCGACCATGATGACGTCAGGGTCCTGGCGCAACGCGGCGCGCAGGGCATTTGCGAAGGACTTGGTGTTGCTGCCCACCTCGCGTTGCGTAATGCGGCACTTTTTGGGCTTGTGGACGAACTCGACGGGGTCCTCGATGGTGACGATGTGGCCCTCGCGGTGCTCGTTGATGTAGTCGAGCATCGCGGCCACCGTGGTGGACTTGCCGGAGCCGGTGGGTCCCGTGACTAGTATGAGTCCTCGCGTGGCCTTGCAGAAGCGCTCAAGCACCGATGGGCAGGCCAACTCCTGCAGTGTGCGGATATGGCCTTCCAGGATGCGGATCACCATCCCGGGACCCTCCAGATCCTGGAAGACGTTTACGCGAAATCGACCCAGCCCCGGTTTCTCCGCCGCAAGGTCTTGCTCCTCGCCCGCATCGAAGGCTGCGCGCCGAGTCTCGTCCAGGAGGCGGTAGACCAGCCACCGGGCTGCGGCCGGCTCCGCGATCGGGAACCCCGACTCCACGAGCTTGCCGTCGATCCGGTAGCAAGGAGGCTGCCCGGATCGCAGGTGGACGTCGCTGGCCCCCTTCTGGACGGCGTCCTGCAGCATCTGCGAGAGGCGCACCGCGTAGGGCTTCACCGGGAAAGCCGAGCGTATCGCCGTGCGGGACGGGGGAAGGGCGACTCCCGGGCCGGGGACGGCGGGCAGCTGATCGTTGAGGGTCACGCCGAGGGTGGCGGTCGCCCCCGAGCGCATCGGGCCGGAAGGCGGGCGCGGTATCGGGCCGGTCCGGTGCTCTTCGGACGATAGGCCCCGCAAACCTGTCCCCTTGCGACTTCCCGAGGTCAGCGGCTCCCCGGCGACGATGTCGCTGGCGTTGCGCGCTCGACCCCGTTTCCGTACCGTCTCCAGCACCTCCGTGACACGGGCCTTTTCGTGCGGTGGAAGCCGCGCTCGGATGCGCTCGATGGCTTGCTGCCCCAACTGCCGCAGCTCTCCGGCCGCCTCCTCGAGCCAGGTCGCCAGCGGCTCGACTACCCCCACGTCGCCCTCTTCACCGAGCGAGTAGAGAATGTCCGAAGCTTCCTCTTGGGTCTTGCTCTCGGCCAAACGATCTATGAGGAGTGCAGTCGGCATGCGCGCCGCCCTCAATTTAGCATGGGCGATCCAGCCCTGCCCGTGTATCCTCGACCCGAGGTGAAGTCCGGCGGGACGGCCCATCGGAGACCGGTTCGTCGCAACAAGCCGACCCGGCCGGCTCGTAGTCGATCATGACCATGCGCGAAAAGATCTTTGCTGCCAATTGGAAGATGCACAAGACCGTCGCCGAGACGGAAGCGTTCTTCCAGGAATTCGTGAACTATCCGGGCGTGGGCTGTGGTCACGGCGTCGTCGTCTTTCCGCCATTCACGGCGCTGGCGGCAGTGCGAGGGTTGGCGGGTGCCGTACCCATCTCGTGGGGCGCTCAGAACATGTACAGCAAGGATTCCGGCGCCTTCACAGGCGAGATCTCGCCGCTGATGCTCAAGGAGCTGGGGTGCGCCTACGTGCTGATCGGTCACTCCGAGCGGCGCGAGGTCTTTCGCGAGACTGACGACGAGGTCCGAGAGAAGGTGAAAGCCGCTCACAAGCACGCCATCCGGCCGATGGTCTGCGTCGGAGAGACGCTCGAGGAGCGCAAGGGCGGTCGCGCTAGCGACAAGGTCGTCCGGCAGGTGTCCGCGGCTCTCCAGGGAGTGCCGGCCGAGCAAGTCGCCCGAATGGTTTTCGCTTACGAGCCTATCTGGGCCATCGGCACGGGGCTCAACGCCAGCTCCTCCGACGCCCAAGAGATGTGCGGCCTGGTGCGCAAACAACTGGCCCAACTTTACTCGGCTGAAGTGGCCGGCTGCATACCCGTGCTCTACGGCGGCAGCGTCAAACCGGAGAACATCGCCGAGTATATGCTGCAATCCGACATCGACGGCGCGCTGATTGGCGGAGCCAGCTTGCAGCCCGCCTCGTTCCTCTCGATCATCAAGAACGCGCTCGGCAGTAGATTTTCGGCGAGCTAGGAGACAACGAGCAGCAAATCGTGAGAAGCCAAAAGACTGACGTCTCGACATCGAAGGGCCGCGGGCCGAGGGTCGAGCACCGCGGCTTCGCGATGGTGCTGGTGGTCGCGGTCCTGGTGATCGTGGTGTTCATTGCCTTCGTGATGAACTCGCTCTCGAGGGCGGAGATCCGCCTAACCTCGGGATTCGTCGACCATCAGCAGGCGTTTCAACTGGCGGAGGCCGGGCTGGAGCAGGCCCTCTTCGCGCTGAAGAGCGATCTGGCGACCAACAAGGGGATGATGGCCGCAATCGAGGGCGAGACACCCACCGAAATCGACTTCGGCCGCGGCGTCACCAAGGAGCTGGAGGCGCTCGTCGAGGCACCGGGAATGGCCGACGTCTTTCTCTGGGCCCGTTACGACCCGGAACAGGGAAACACTCCGACCATCGGCGATTACCGCGTCGGGCGGCTCACCATCCGGTCCCAGGGCGTCTACACCAATCCCCAGGGATACCAGGCCCGGCGCCAGATCCGGATGGTCACGAAGGTGACCGGCGTGAACCTGGGCATCGTGGCTCCAGACCACGGTCTGTTGGTGCGGGACCCGCTGCCTGTCGAGTAC
This sequence comes from Candidatus Wallbacteria bacterium, assembly GCA_016199905.1. Classification (GTDB taxonomy): domain Bacteria; phylum Muiribacteriota; class UBA6191; order JACPRK01; family JACPRK01; genus JACPRK01. Next base: position 1,714 of record JACQFU010000157.1, on the reverse strand, counting down.
CGCGTTCCCAGCCTCACGCTCGACGTTCGGGATTTCGCCGTGATGGGCGGGTTCGTCTACCTGGAAAATGGGCTTCACGCCCAGTTGACCGAATACATCATGAACAAGGAGTTCCGGCCGATGCGCCAGATCGGATTCTTCGATCTGGGCTACGACACGTTCAACTTCTTCAGCTTGTTCAACGGCGGCGTGAATCTGACGCATTCGCGCAAGGTCGAGTACAAGAACAACGGGATCACGCGCAAATACTACAAATTCCAGGGGCTGGGCTCGATCTTCAGGGGGCAGGGGGCCTACCGGCCAATCGAGGAAGACTACGTCCCGGAGGTCCGAGCGCGTCCCCAAGGGTACGACAACAAGGACATCAACCTCTTCAAGGCCGAGGAGTATCGCAAGATCGCCAACGTGGTGATCAATCCGCAATCCTCCGTCGAGCCCGACGGGGACTCGGAGGACAACAAGTACTTCCAGGACGTGTTCTTCCGCGGGCCGGCCAATTCGGCCAACACGATCTATCGCAATGTGCTCCCCCTCTACGGGTGGGGCGACTGGCGCAAGGTGCCCTCGCGATGGACTCAGGACCCGACCCGCAAGCAAGACATCACCAACGCCATTCACCTGGATGGCGTCACGTATGTGCATGGCGACGTCTTTCTCGAGGGCTGGTACGAGGGGCTCGGCACGCTGGTCGTGCAGGGCAACGTCTTCGTGGGCGGCGACTTCTTGGCCTTGCCTCCAGCGGTCACGGGCTATCCGTCGCTGGCCAACCTCGTGGTGCTGGAGGATCGGGCCCGCGAACCCTACGGTGGCACCGACAAGTTCAACAAGGTGACCGGCCGCGTCATCTACAAGCCGCACCACGATATGGATTTCGATCGGCGCCGCCTGCAATTCATGCGGGACCTGACGCCTCAGCTGGACACTGCCATCTATGCGCAGAACGGAATGGACGTCGACCGGACGAGCATTCTCGACCAGTTCTTCAACATGGAGATCGAGTACAACCTCACCGGCGAGATCTTCGACTTCGAGCGCTTGCCGCACGATCTGGTGATTTACGGAACGGACCCGTCCGACATCCTGCGCGGCGCCGCGGGCCGACGCGGCCAGACGGTGTTTTACAATCCGCAGATCTCTAGCGAGATCGTCAGTTGGGAAGAAGAGACGCCGAGCACCTGAGTGGCGGTGGGTAGCAAGCAGGGGCGGCGCTGCGAGCGCACACTGGAGGGTGGGAAAGCGACGCCAGAAAGTGGGAAGGCGCTTCGAATGGGACGAGTGCTTGAAGACGCTCCTGTGATGAAGTCTCTTGGTCCAGTCGTTCCCATGATGCGGGGACGTTCTCCCGAGGGTGGGAGTCCTCTATTCGTCAGTGTCTTTTCGTGCTATAAGAGAGGCCCTCGAATGGCGCGAGCGGCCTGGGGTCCGCCGGCTGAAAGGATGCTGCAATGAGATTGAAGACAATGGCGATTGCGGGATTGTTGTTGGCCGGACGGTGCGCGGCTCCGGCTGCGGCGGAGGCGGCGGGCGGCGTGCAGGAAGGCGCGTTGGCAGTTCGCGTGCCCTCCGGAGCTGCCGTGAAGGCCATCGAGGTGTATCTCGATGTGGAGGGGAGCGCGGCCCGAGAAGAGCAGGTCGCGGCCGATTCGGACAGTTTGCTGACCGTCGGACGCGTGCGCGAGACGTTGGTCGACCAGGTGTCGGGGAAGGTGGAGAA
>JACQFU010000156.1 GCA_016199905.1 Candidatus Wallbacteria bacterium | reverse complement strand
GCTGGCCCGGCAACATCCGCGAGCTGCGCAACGTGATCGAGCAAGCCTTCCTGCGCGCACGCGGCGACGAGATCGAGCCCGAGGCGCTGGGGCTCGGCGCCCAGCGAGTCCCGGTGGCGGCATCCTCGGCCACCGAAGCCGACTACCCGCCCGGCATCGAGGAAGCCAAGAAGCTCTTCGAAGCCCGCCACATCGCCCGGTACCTGGAGAAGAACGGCTGGAATGTCATGGCCACGGCTCGCGTGCTGGCGACGACCAAGGTCAACATCTATAGAAAAATGAAGGAGTACGGCATCCGCCGGCCCGGTGTACCCGAGACGGAGGAAGAGCCGGCGGAGGAGTAGATCCCACTAGCAGCCTACCCAGAAGGTGTTTCTGGGCCGCCGCTATTGCGAGGATTGCGAGACGCTCGAACGATTCGATCTGGGGGCTTGCATTCCAGGCTGGACAGCCGTACAATATGTATGACCTCGCGGTCGAGCCTGCGGTCGACTCATCACAACCCCCCTTGATGAAGTTGGCGGCGCCGATCGCGGGGTCACTTGTTTTCCGGGAGGCGGGCAACGGGAGCTGGACGCTGGCTTCTGGCTTGTTCCCCAAGTAAGCTGCCCCCTGAGCCATGCGCTATCAGGACCGCCTGCTGAAGCTCTGCCCGGCGCCCAGACCGCTCTTGGGACAGTTCGTGGCGCGCGAGATGGAGGGGTTGGTCCTCTATTTCGACGCCGCCAACGTCCTGGGCGCCCTGCGAGAAATGGAGCTGGTGGAGGCGGACCTGGCCGGCACCCAGGCAGCCCTCGCGCTATGCCGCCTGGCACCGCTCCACCATCGCGCAACCTACCTGCCGGCAGTGACCGCCGTCCAGTCGCGGCTGATGGACAGCGATCAGCTCGAAGCTGCAGGGCCCGCTCCGACGGAGTCGGCCCGGGTGGCGCGACAGGCCAACCGGGAGACCTACCGGCGCGCGGCCGCCATGCTGCTCGATCCGCTGGTGGAACCGCTGCTCGCGATGGCAGGCGGTCCCTCCAACCGTCGCCGCCGGCGCGCCATTCGCCTGCTGGCCGAGCTGCAGCATCGGAAGGGACTCCAGCTTCTCGAGCAAATTGCCGGCTCGGCCGAGGACCCCGACGCGCCCCTGGCGTTGCTGCTCTCCGCCGGGCACTGCCGGGGCGACGGGGCCCAGGTGCTCGATTGCGTTCGCAAGAATTCCTCGGCCCGGCACTTTCCCGCGATGCTGCTATCGCTTGGGGCCGCGCCTTCCCCGGAGGCCTTGCGCGTGCTCGCCGCGCTGACGACCTGCATCAACGTGGAGGCGCTCGCCGGGGCCGCCTCGGCCCTGGAAGGATTCGGGCCCGACGAAGCCGAACCCCTGCTGGAACGGCTCTGCCGGGACGGCTACGGATGGGCCACCGTCCATGCGCTCGAAACGATTGGCCGGTTGCGTTCGCCCCGGGCTCTGGACCTGGTGATCAAGACCTACCGGCGGCTGGATCACCCGACCATGCGGGCGGCGGCGGCAAAGGTCGCGGGAACGTTGCCCGGCGCCGAAGCCCGGCAATTCCTCGCCGAAGTGGTGCGTGAGAACCCCGAGTCGGGCATTGCGGCCAGGGCACTGGAGGGATTGGTCCGCTACGCCGGCGGGGCCTCGGAGCACGCGGACCTCTTCGCAGCCCACGCCGCCGATCCCAATCCCGAGTCGGCAGTCGCCGCGGTCGTCGGTCTGTGCGCCACGGACCGGCAACACGTGGCTCGTCAGCTCCGCACCTGGCTGGTAGACGACGATCCGGCCTGGCGCGCCGAGGCAGCCTACTGCCTGGGCTACGTTCAGGGAGACTTCGCGGCCGGGCTGCTCGCGAAGCTGGCCGGCGGCGACCCCGACCCCACCGTGCGGTTGCAAGCCACGCGCAGTCTCTCGCTGTTCGGATGGTCGCCGGTTTCCGTGGCCAAGCTGACGCCGTTGATGGAGAGTCCCGACGACCAGATCCGCCGCACGGCTGCCCGGATCCTAGGCCACCCAGCGCTGGCGGAGGACCGGAGCGTCCACGCTCAGATGTTGAAGTGCTACGAGGCCGCCCGCGAGAGCGCAGAGGCGGCAGGGTTGGCGCGGGCGATGGGCGCCACGGGCTCGGGCCTGGCACGCGAGTATCTCTCGGCACAGGCAGTCATCGAGACGGACGCGGTGAAAGTGGCAGGGCTGCTGGATGGACTCGATCTGGGAGGGGGCGGCTCTCCCACGGTCTGGAAGGCTCTGCTGGGCCACGAAACGCCCAGGGTGCGCGCCGCGGCTGCGCGAGCGGCGTGGCACGCGGGCGATCTCTCGGGCGTCGGCGTGCTGGCCGACCTGCTGAAGGCCGGCGAGGCCGCGTCCGACGAGGCGCTCTACGAGGCGGAGAGGATGCTCACGACGGCCTGGTGTCTGGCCGACGAGCCGCGTTTCTCGGCGCTGCGAGAGCGCCTTCGAGCTGCCCTGCACAGCCGGTCGTACCAAGAATTCGCAGCAGAGGAGTTCTCGGTGCATTTGAGTCCGGATAGGCTGCCGCGCGGGTACGATCCCTTCGCAGACCCTTCGCTCGCCCGGCCATGGAGCGACGGAGACTCCGCGCCGCTCGCCTCGTCGGAGCTGCCCGGGCAGATGGAGCAAGCTCGCAAGCGCAGCCGCAGGCGCAAGCGACCTCGCGCCGAGGACGCGCTGGATGCGCTGGACGGACGTATCAGCGCGTTCTCGCCCGGACGCGTGACGATACTGGCGGTGCTTGGTTTGAGCATGCTGCTGCTGCTGACCGGGACCTTTCGGACAGCAGCGCGCGCGGCGGCGCAGCCCGGAAGTCGGACGCTGTTGCCGCGCGGTGGAACGACCGTGCCGGCGGCGCTGCAGGTGGTCGGGCTGGGCGGAGGGGCCACGGTGGACCTGGGTTCGGGCGCAACGATACGGGCACTTCCCGGCACGACCTTGCGGGCCGGATGCGGCCTGAGAGCGGGCCCGCAGTCGCCTGTGATCCTGGTGGGGCCGTCGGGGCGGGACCGTCTGCGGGTGTTGCCGGAGACGGCTTTCAAGGTGATCGACGTGACCTGGGACCGAAAGGTGGGAGCGACGAAGATCGCGCTCGAGAGTCTCAGCGGGACGCTGGTGGCGGAAGTGGAAGCCCCGCATACGGACCTGACTCTGGCGACGGCCGGCGCGCGGGTCTCGGTGCGCAAGGGGACGTGTCTATTGCGCGCATCCGCCGCGGCGCTGACGGCGCAGGTGGCGGAGGGCCGCGCAGAGGTGAGCGCGGGCGCCGGCGGTCCGCTGACGATCCTCACTTCCGGCCAGGATGTGGAAGTCTCGGGCGGCAAACCCGGACCGGTCGGCAGCTGCGACCCGCAAACCGTGCTGCGGGATTCGGGGCGGTAGGGGGAGGAGCCTACAGCCTCCTCCGTCACCTCGCCTGGACGGCGTCGGCGCGCGTAGACCAGATCTCGCCCAGGCGAGAGACGAGGCGGAAGTCGAGCCGGAAAGGGGCGGAGGGGCGGAATCCCCGGAGCAACAGGCGGTGGCCGGCCTGAGGCGGGCCGGAGGACTCGGCGGAGCCGGTCTCTCCACTGGAGCCCGCGTAACGCAGCGCCGCTGCGGATTCGACGGGCGTCCGGAAGGCCACCCACGTGCCCTCTCCCGAGAGGGCGGCGCCCAGGTCCGACAGCGCCGGCGCGGGGGGCGTCTGAAGCACCAGCGGTTGTCCGGCCGGGCGGCCACCGACGGCAATCTGAGCGCGGTAGGCGGTCCCGGGCTCCAGATCGGCCAGCGTGACGGCATGGGTCCGGCCGGCGGAGGCGAGGAACTCCCGTTCCGTTTCTCCATCTCGACTCAATCGCACGCTCGTCTCCGAAGGGCCGGCGGTCGACCATCGCATCTCCGTGCGGAAGAAGCCGTGGGTCACTTCGAGGCCCGAGACGGGCGGCAGCGGAGCGAAGGAGCGATACCACCAGCCGGCCCCCCCGACGAGGCATGCAAGGACGGCCGCCGCGGCGATCGCCAGCGGCGCCCGGGAGCCCGTTCGGGGCTGCGTCACCGAGCAGGTCCGCGGCGCCGGCACGGGAGGTGCGCCGCGGGAAGCCGAGTGGGCGCGGGCCGGGGACCCTGCCCGGGAGACCGAGCGCCCGGCGTTCTCCTCGTTTTTCACGCCGCTCGCAGCCCGCGGTGCCGGCGCCTCGCCGCGCGCCGCGGCGACCAGCAGCCCGTGCAGCTCGCCGGCCGACGCCGGGCGTTCGTCGGGATCGACTGCCAGTGCGGCAATCACGGCCAGGCTCACCGGCTCCGGCACGCGGGCGTCGACCACGTGGAGAGGCTGAAAGGGGCGCGTGCGCGTGCGCAGCGCACGCACGTAGGCCATCACGTCGGTGTAGGCCTTGCGGCCGGTGAGCATCTCGTAGAGGACCAGTCCTGTCTGGAAAACGTCGCTACGCGTGTCGAGGCTCTTGTCGGCGCGCACCTGCTCGGGCGAGAGGTAGAGCATGCTGCCGAGGATGGCGCCTGTGCGCGTCATGCGATCGGTGAGCATCCCGGCGAGGCCGAAGTCGATGACGCGGACGTCCAGGGAGTCGCTGACCAGCAGGTTGGAGGGCTTCAGGTCGCGGTGGACGACGTCGATCGAGTGAAGGTGGTCGAGGGCGGAGGCCAGCACGGACAGGACGGCGAGCACTTCGTCGAGACGGAACGACCGGCCCTGTTTGAATCGCTCCGCGAAGCGCTGGGTCAGGGTCGGCCACGGGACGTGCTCCATGGCGTAGAACACCTTGCCGCCGTCGGTGCCGCGGTCGAGCACGCGCACGACAGCGGGATGCGACATGCGCGACAGCAGCGCGCACTCGCGATCGAAGCGCACCATGATGTCCTGGCTGACCTCTTCCTTGAGGATCTTGAGCGCGACGTCCTGCCCTGAGCGCGCGTCTCTCGCCAGGAAGACCTCGCCCATCCCCCCGGTGCCCAGAAGTTGGAGGGTTTCGTATCTGCCGGCGATGAGCATGGACGCCATGATTCTAACCGACAGCCGGGCGGTTTCTCGGATATACTCGGGCTCGTGGAGCAAGCGCGGGGAACGCGGATTGGGCGCTACGAGGTGCTCGACACGCTGGGCACGGGCGGCATGGCCGTGGTCTATCGCGCTCGCGATCCCGAGTTGAACCGCGAGGTCGCCGTGAAGGTGATGGGAGCGGCGCGCACCAGCTTCAGCGAGGAGGCCGTGCAGCGTTTTCAGCGGGAGCTCAAGGCGATGGCTCTGGTGGCGCATCCCCACGTGATGCGGATTTTCGACGGCGGCGATCACGAGGGCCGACCGTTTCTCGTATCGGAGTTGATCGAAGGCCGGACGCTGGAGCAGGTCGTCAAGGAGCAGGGCAGACTCGCCATCGCGGAAGCCGTCGAGTGGACCGGTCAGCTTCTCGAGGCACTGGGGTCCGTGCACGCGGCGGGCCTGGTGCACCGCGACATCAAGCCCTCGAACTTGATGGCCCGGACCGAGGGCGGGTTGGTGCTGATGGACTTCGGCATTGCGCTTGCCGCCTTCAACGAGACGCTGACGCGCACGGGCGACGTTCCGGGCACGCTCGCCTACTTGCCGCCGGAGTGCCTGGCCGGGCAGAAGGCGACTCCTGCGTCGGATCTCTTCCAGGTGGGCCTGGTGCTCTACGAGATGCTCGTGGGGGCGCCGCTCTTCAGCTTCAAGATCCCCAAGGAGTTCCTGATGGCGCACGGGGACCTGCCGCCGAAGGACCTGTTCTCGAAGAGGTCGGATGCCTCGGAAGCTCTGGTGCACCTCTTGAGGCGATCGTTGGAACCGGAGCCCGGAGCGCGGTTCCAGACGGCGCGCGAGATGCTCGGGGCGTTGAGAAAAGACGACGTCCTGGCGGTGCGGCGAGTGTCGCGCGCCGCGGCGAGGCGGGCCAACGCGCCGGTCCCGGCCGCCAGGCTGGAGCCGCCCCCCGAGGCCCGTTCGAGGCCGGCGCTGGCGCTCGGGGCCGGACTGCTGGCGGCCGCCGTCCTGGGATTGGGATGGTGGCGCGGCCCGCTTGGCGCGCTCTCGGCGCCGCAAGCGTTCGACGCCGCGGTTTCGGCCGACGCGCTGGAGGTGACCTTCGAATCGAGCTGGCCGCGCAAGGGTGCCGTCGAGGTCGACCTAGGCGAGGCCGGGGCCTTCGTGGCCGAAGAGCCGTCGGCGGCGCGCGCCGGGGCCTTCTTGGCCGGAGCCTTCTTGGCCGGGGCCTTCTTGGCCGGAGCCTTCTTGGCCGGGGCCTTCTTGGCGGGAGCCTTCTTGGCGGGAGCCTTCTTGGCGGCCGCCGCGGTCCTCTTCACAGACTTCTCCATACCGAGTCCTTCCTTTCGTCCCGTCTTCATCCACCCTATCGGCGTCATTGAGTCTGGTTTTACAGGCACTGCCGCCGGCGGGCGCGCGAGCAATGGTGGAAGCGGAGTGCCTGTGACGTCGAAGTATATCCTTCAATGTCAATGGCGTCAACTCTCTCTTCGCATCCGATGACGTAATCGGGTCTTCTCAATCGGGTCGGCGTCATTTCCAGAAGCGAGGGGCGCCATCGGCAACGAGAGAGGCGCTCTGCAACGGATCGGGCTCGCCTCGAGAAACCGCTTCCAGCCTGGAAGAAGCGAGCTCGATCGCGCGAGGGTCGACGTCGCAGCCGACGAACTCGCGACCGAGCGCGAGCGCGGCGGCCCCCGCGCTGCCGGCCCCCGCGAACGGATCGCATACGGTCTCCCCAGGCGACGTGCTCGCGGCGATCATGATCTCGAAGAGCTCGCGCGGCTTCTGCGTGGGGTAGGCGCCGCGCACCACGCGCTTGATCCGCCAAACGTCCGGGAACGCGCGATGCGCCAGCTTGCGCTTCCCCTTTGCAGCGAAGACGATGAGCTCGTGCTGCCGCCGGAAGTAGTGCCCCATGCCCAGCCGCACCTTGTCCCATGCGATCAGTCCCTTGACGTCGAAGACCTGCCGCACCAGGTGCCCCAGACTCAAAAGGGAAAACGAGTCGAACATGACGTAGACGTGCCTGTCGGGCCTGAGCGCCCGGTGACACAGACGCAGGAACTCGAGGAAGGTCTCGGGCGAATCGGTGAACTCCCGCATCCACTTCTCGTTGGCGGGATCGGAGCGCCGTCCCACGATCCGGCCGTGCCCGAACTTCATGTGATCGTTCATCCCGCTGTACGCCGGGTCGGTCGCGATCAGATCGAGACTCTCCGCGGGCAGCCGCTCCAGCACCCGCAAACAGTCGCCGCGCGCAAGCGCCCACGACCCTCCGGCGGCAACGGGCGCCAGCGCAGCTCGCAAGGAAACCGCGTTACCCGGTCCCGGCACCCGAACGGCCTTACCTCCCAAGTTCGACCAGCATCCTCTTGAGAAACACGCCCACCATCCGGCGCCGGTAGTTGGGCGACAGCGCCGTATTCTTCACCGGCGTGACGCGCTTGGTCACGCGCTCGACCAGCACGTCGATGAGCTCCGGCGTCAGCGGCTGCCCGGCGAGCGCCGACGTCAGCTCGTCGAACACCAGCGGCACCGTGTCCACCGCCGTGGCCGCGACGCGCAGCTCGCCGATCGCCTCTCCACGCATCGCCAGGGCCACCGCCAGACCCATCTCGGGATAGTCGAACGAGTCGCGCAACCGCAGCTTCAGATAAGCGCCGCGCATCGCCTGGGCCGAGGGCGGTAGCTCCACCGAGAGGATCAACTCGCCGGGCCGCAGCACGTGGCGCTTGATCCCGTCGCCCTCGTACAGCTCGGCCAGCGGCACGGTGAGCTCTCCGGCGCTCGACAGGATGCGCACCGAGGCGCCAAGCACGATGAAAGCCGGCGC
>JACQFU010000013.1 GCA_016199905.1 Candidatus Wallbacteria bacterium | reverse complement strand
TGGAGCTTGCCAAGCTACCGGCGGGCCCTGGACAAGAAGATTGACGTCGTGCTCACCGAGGCGATCGGAAAGGCGACGTTCCTGCAAGGGATGCTGAAGAGCGTGGACGAATCGGGGATCGTCCTGTTGTCGGAGAAGGGTGAGGAGTTGGCAATCGGCTTCGACAAGATAAAGAGGGCTCACCGCACGCTGGAGTTCTAGAACGCGCGTGGAGCAAAGAGGGAGGAGAGCCAGATGGAGAACTTCAACATCAACGAGGCCATAGACGAACTGCACAAGCTGAAAAAGATCTCTCGTGTAGAGTTCGTCGGCGCCTTGGAGTCTGCCCTGGCCTCGGCCTACCGCAAGAATTTCGGACCCTCGGCGGAAATCACCGTCGAGATACGCGATTCGATCCACGTCTATCAGGTCAAGAACGTGGTCGAACTGGTCGCCGACGTCGAGGCAGAAGTAACCCTGGACGAGGCCAAGGCGATCGAAGGTGCCGAGTTGGCCATGTTCGACGAACAGGGCAACATCGTGGAGTGGCTCGCCAATGAGGACCTCCTGACGAAAGTCGAGCTCACCAGCAAGATTCGGTGGGAGGTGCCGGCCAAGCAGTTCGGCCGGATCGCCGCTCAGACAGCCAAGCAGGTGATGATCCAGAAGATCCGCGACGCGGAGCGGAAGAAAACCTACGAGGAATTCCAGGGCCGGATCGGGGAGCTGATCTTGGGGCGCGTGCAGCGCTTCGAGAAGGGCGACATCTACATCGATTACAACGGGATGGAGATCGTGATGCCCTACAAGGAGCAGATCCCCGGGCAGCGGTTCCGCCAGGGCGATCGCATCAAGGCCTTGATCGCCGAGGTGCTCCAGACCAACAAGGGCCCCCAGGTCGTCGCCTCCCGAGCCAACAAGGACTTCATGCGGAAGCTCTTCGAAGAGGAGATCCCGGAGATCCAGGAGGGCGTCGTGCAGATCCGGGCGCTGGCGCGTGAGGCGGGCGTTCGGTCCAAAGTGGCGGTCCACTCCTTGGACGACAACATCGATCCCGTCGGCGCCTGCGTCGGCTTGAAGGGCTCGCGCATTCAGGCCGTAGTCAACGAAGTCCAAGGCGAGAAAATCGACATCATCCACTGGAGCGACGATATCAAGCGCTTCGTCAGTCAGGCGCTCGCGCCGGCCAAGCCGGTGAAGCTGACCTACCTGCCGGAAGAACAGAAGGTACAGGTTGTCGTCCCGCAGCACCAACTCTCGCTTGCTATCGGCAAGGAAGGGCAGAACGTGCGGTTGGCGGCAAAACTGACGAACGTCAAGATCGACATCACGAGTGTCAGCGAGGTCCCGGATGCTGCGCCCCAAGAGGGCGAGCAACCGGAACAGTCTCGCGGATAGGCCACTGGGGCACCCGTGACTCCGTGAGGAGTACGGGCGCACAAGCAGGGGCCGAAGTTTTCCACCGGGAGGTAGTGCCGTGGCAGTAACCAAGAAGCAGCCGAGAGCTTACGAACTGGCGAAGGATCTGGGGGTGCAATCCAAGGAATTGATCGCGAAGCTCGCGGAGAACGGAGCAGAGCTCAAAGGGAACTTCAGCGTTCTCGACGACGCGACCATTCTGCTCGCTCGAAAGCTGTTCCGGCCGCTGTCCGGCGGGCCGAAAGCCGCTCGCGAGATCGAGGAGAAGGAGAAGGAGCGCAAAGCCCACGCCGCTGCTGCCGCCGCTGCCGCCGCGGAGGCCAAGGCCGCCAAGCCGCCGAAGGCCGAAGCGCCAAGGACCGAAACGCCGGCCCACCATGCTCCTCGAACAGCCGCCAAGCCCTCGGCGGCGCCCAAGTCTTCTGCCCATCCGCGGACGACCACCACAGCCAAAACGGCCACGACCAAGCCCGCCTCGACGCGAGTCGTTGCGCCGAAGGGTCCCCAGCCCGCTACAAAGCCTATGCCTGGACTGCTTTCCAAACCGCCTCCGCCTCCTCCTGCGCCGCCGGCTCCGCCTGTGATTTCGGAGGCCATCGAAACGGCCTCCGCGCCAGCGGTCGCCGCTCCTGCCCCCAAGACCGTTGCTGCCCCGACCCCCAAGACCGCGGCCGCTCCGGCGCCCAAGACCGTGGCCGCTCCGGCTCCCAAGGCGGTAGCCGTTCCGAGCGTTCCCGCCCGCGCGGCAGTGCCCCCGCCGGCACCGATTCCCGCAGTCAGCCCGGCGACGTCACCGGCGCCTGGCCTGCTTTCCACTCCAAGGGTTGCGGCGCTCACAAGCACCGAGCCGGTGGCAACTCCGGCACCTGTTCGGCCTTCTCCGGCGGCGCGCCCCGCCAGTCCGCCTCAGGGCCGGCCTCAGGGAACGGTTCCGCCCAGGCCCTCGAGCGGCCGGCCGGAGGGCCGACCGCAGCGACCGCAAGGATCCGGGCCGCTTTCCGCCCGCCCGCCCGTGCGTCCCGTCGTTCCCCCTCCGCCTCCTCGGGCCGTCTACTACGGACCATCGCCCGCGCCTGCGGACTACGATCCTGCCAAGCCGCGCCAGATGCCGACGCGCCCGGCGACGCTCGTTTCGGGCGGAGTCCCGGGCAGCGGTCCCATGATCCGGCCGACCTCTCCAACAGGCGCCTCGCCGCGGCCCTCCGGGCGGAGCGCCACTCCCCCCGCGCCCGGCACGCCCGGTCAGAAAACGATCTTCCGCCTCGACGAGAAGGAAGAGGAGCGCAAGCGCAAAGATCGGGAGAAAGAGCTGGCGAAGGAAGCCGAGAGGCAACGCCGTGACGCGGCTCGCGAGGCCCATCGCAAGAAGCAAGAGAACTACCAGGCCCGTCAGCGGGCCCAGTCGGAGGTCTCCCAGTCTCGGAGCTATGAAGCCGCTCCGCCTCCGGAGCCTCAAGAGCAGCAGGTGCGCTTGCCCGAGAGCATCGTCGTCAGCGAGTTGGCCAACGTGCTGAGCAAGACTCCCATCGAGCTGGTCACGAAGCTGATCTCGCTGGGAACGATGGCCTCTATCAATCAGCGCATCGACTTCGATGTCGCCTCCATCGTCTGCCAGGAGCTAGGGTTCAAAGCCGTTCTTGCCGAAGAGGACCAGGCGGCCCAGGAAGCCGAGAAGCCTCGCGACCCGACGAAGCTGCTGCCGCGTCCACCCGTGGTGACAGTGATGGGGCACGTGGACCACGGCAAGACTTCGCTACTTGACGCCATCCGCGAAAGCAAAGTGGCCGAGGGCGAGCATGGAGGCATCACGCAGCACATCGGCGCCTATAGCGTGAGGCTGCCGGACGGTCACATGGTTACCTTCCTCGACACGCCCGGTCACGAGGCCTTCACGGCCATGCGCGCGCACGGCGCGAAGGTGACGGATTGCGCTGTGCTGGTCGTGGCCGCCGACGACGGCGTGATGCCGCAGACTCAGGAAGCCATCAATCATGCACAGGCCGCGGGCGTGCCGGTCATCGTGGCGATCAACAAGATCGACAAGCCCGGCGCCAATCTGGACCGCGTCAAGCAACAGCTGTCGACGGCGGGGCTGATGCCGGAGGAGTGGGGCGGCAAGACGATCTGCGTGCCCGTCAGCGCCACCAAACGTCAAAACCTCCAGCAACTCCTCGAGATGATCGTGCTCCAATCGGAGATCCTGGAGCTGAAGGCCGATCCTACCGTACCCGCCCGCGGAGTGATCATCGAGTCTCGGCTGGACCGAGGCCGCGGTCCCGTGGCGACCGTGCTGATCCAGGACGGGACGCTGAAGATGGGCGATATCTTCGTCGCCGGCTCGTCCTACGGACGAGTGCGCGCGCTGCTGGACGACCTTGGCCGCAAGGTCAAGGACGCGGGGCCCGGAACACCCGTCAACGTGATGGGCTTCGACTCGGTGGCCGAAGTGGCGACTACCTTCACGGTTGTCGACAGCGAAGCGACGGCTCGCGATCTGGTGGCCAAGCGAGTGGCTCGAAGAAAGATCCAGAAGACCGCTCCGACCCAGCACGTGAGCCTGGAGGAGCTGTTTGCCAAGGTGAAGGAGGGGGCGATCCGGGAGTTGAAGGTCATCATCAAGGCCGATACGCACGGCTCGGTCACCGCACTCTCCGACGCGCTGGGCAAGGTGGCCAACGAAGAGGTCACGGTCAACGTCATCCACGGCGGCGTCGGAGCCATCCACGAGACCGATGTGATGTTCGCGGCCGCCTCCGACGCCATCATCATCGGCTTCCACGTGCGTCCGACGCCCCAGGTGACCAAGCTGGCCACGCAGGAGAAGGTCGACATCCGGCTCTACTCCATCATCTACGAGGCGGTGGAAGAGGTCGAGTCGGCCATCAAGGGAATGCTGGCGCCAAAGTTCCAGGAGGTCGTCTTCGGTCATGCCGAGGTGCGACAGGCGTTCAGCGTGCCGAAGATCGGGCGGATTGCGGGAAGCTACGTCCTGGACGGCAAGATCGTCCGCAACGGGGACGCTCGCGTGATCCGCGACGGCGTGGAAATTTACTCCGGGAAGATCGCCTCCCTGAGGCGCTTCAAGGAGGACGCGCGCGAGGTGCTCTCGGGCTTCGAGTGCGGCATCGGCCTGGAGAAATTCAGTGACGTCAAGGAGAAGGACATCATCGAGGTGTTCAAGCGACAGGAGGTCGCCCGAGACTAGCGCGGAGACCGCTGCCGTGATCGCGTGGCTGCCGGCTTGCCCGGACGGCGGCGCCGGACCAAGTGGTTCCCTTCGGACTCGCGAAGCCCTCCGGGGCAGGCAGGGAGGCTCGCCTCCAACGGGCCAACGAAGAAGCGCCAGCAGCGTCGATCAGACGGCGAACATTCGGATTTACTCGTGACGATCACCCGTAAGATGGAGCGCGTGCAGCGCGAGCTGCAACGGCGAATAGCATCCTTGGTCCTGGTGGAATTGAAGGACCCCAGGTTGGCCTACCCGTTTGCGATCACCGACGCGCAGATCAGCGGAGACCTGCGCGTTCTGAAGGTCTTCGTCAGCATCGACGCGCCGGCGCCCGAGCAGGAGGTCGTGCTCGGCGTGCTCCAGAAGGCGTCCGGCCGCATCCGCCACCTGATGGGGGAGGGGCTGGAACTGCGCATCATCCCCGAGGTCCGATTTCTCCTCGATGACACGCCCGAGAAGGCGCAGCGCATCGATCAGATCATCGACGGCTTGCACCGGGATTGAAGGCTTCGAACGCCGGGCCGCGCCCACCATGCTCGACGGGGTACTCAACGTCAACAAGCCTGCGGGCGTCACGTCCCACGACGTGGTCGATTTCGTTCGCAGGCTGACCGGCGGAGCGAAGACGGGCCATTGCGGCACGCTCGATCCGGCGGCCACGGGCGTGCTGCTGGTCTGCCTGGGTCGCGCGACGCGGCTGGCCGAGTACCTGAGCTCCGGGCGCAAGGCCTATCGGGCGGTGGCGTTGCTCGATCGACGCACGTCCACGGGCGACCTCGAAGGTGAAGTGACCGAGCGATTCGAGCCCGGTCCCGAGGGGCTTCCCTACGAGTCGCGCCTGTAGGCGGCGCTGGCTGCGTTTCGCGGGGCTATCTTGCAGCGGCCTCACCGAGTCTCTGCGGTCCGTGTAGGCGGCAAACGGCTCTACGAACGAGCGCACGCCGGCCAGCCAATCCCGGAACCGCAGGCGCGGCCCATCACGATTCATCGGCTCCATCGG
>JACQFU010000152.1 GCA_016199905.1 Candidatus Wallbacteria bacterium | reverse complement strand
TCGTGACGGGAACGGCGTCTGTAGGCGTGCAAGCGGCGGGGCGGTTCCCCTTCCTGGAAGGTTTCCTCTGGGTGGAGCTGGCAGGAGTCCACGCCGACGCGCCGCAGCTCAAGGGGCTGGGAGCGGGCATTCCCATGTGGAGGATGAAGTTCACGCGCGACGACGTGATTGTCGACAACGCCGACATCCTGTTCGGCGTGAAGAGGTTCCACCTGCCAATCGTGGGCAGTATGAAGAAGATCCTCAACGTGCCGAACGTCTATTTGGTCGACCCGAAGGCGGTCGGACCGCTGCTGCTGACGCGTATGGGCGGCGTCGAGGGTATCAAGTCGATGATGGGGGAGAAACAGATCGAACGGTTGATCCTCGACCAGACGATGAAGGTGATCGTTTGGGTAAAAGCGCGGGACTACCCCGACACGTTCCTTTTCAAGAACGTGATGCCACCGGAGGACAAGGCGCGGTTCTGGCAGCAACCGCAGCAGGTGGTGGACAAGCACGTCGAGCTGGCCAAGCAAGCCCTTGCCGAGAAGATGGGCTTTCCGAAGCGCACTTACGGCGAGAAGAACTACCGGATGATCCAGATCAACTTCGCCAAAGCGCGCGTCCTGGACGAGCAGCTGAACAGCATCTGGCCCGAGTTCATTCCGTTTTGGCGCCTGACGACGACTCCCTCGGATTGGTGAGGAGGCATCGGGTGCCGGAGGGACCGGGGAGCAGGGCGATGACGCTCCGAGCGTTCGGGCATCGAGGGGCCAGGGCGCTGGCACCCGAGAATACGCTTGCGGGGTTCCGGATGGCTCTGGAGCTGGGTGTCGACGGAGTGGAGCTGGACGTGCATTTGTCGGCCGACGGTCACGTCGTGGTCATGCACGACGCGGAGGTGGCTCGCACCACCAACGGCAAAGGAGCCGTTCGCAAGCTGTCGCTGGAGCAGCTGAGGGCGCTGGACGCGGGCGGCGGTTGCGGCTCTCCTTTTGGGGGGGAGCGCATTCCGCTGCTGGAGGAAGTGCTCGCCCTGGCGAAAGGGCGCGGCCGCGTGGCGATCGAGCTCAAAGAGGAGTCGCCGGAGGCTTTGGGTCCGACTGTGGATCTGGTGCGGAGGCTGGGGATGCAACGGGAGTGCTCGTTGCTCTCGTTTTCGCCGGGCCTGATGGAGGAAGCCAGACGTCTGGGGCCGGAGATCGAGCGGGAGCTGATCGTGGTCATGCCCATCCGCCAGGTGGCGCGCGCGCGAGCCGTGGGCGCCGGTGTGCTCGACCTGCCGGACCTATTCGTGACGCGGGGGGTTCTCGAGCGTGCGCGCGATGCCGGGCTGCTGGTCGGCGCAGGCATCACCAACGACGAGCGGACGATGCGCCGGTTGGCTGCAGCCGGCGTCGACATCCTCTACACCGATCGCCCCGATCTGCTGTTGCGTGTCCTGGCCGACATGGGCCTGCGCCCGGCCGCGCAGTCGCCGAAGGCTGTAGACTAGACTCTGCCGCGGCGGCTTCCCTGCCCGTTCCCTGACACCTGCACCCCGCAACCTTGAAAGTCCTTTATCCGTTCAACCGCATCTGGGCCAAGCTGAGCTTGCTGCTGGTTTTGATCACGTTCCTGCCGCTGTCGATCCTGGGATACATGGCAATCACCATCCAGCAGACGCAAGTCACCAACCAGGTTCGCGGCATGAACTACGGCTTCTCGCGCCTCATCGCGTTCCAGATCTACTCCATCATGAGGAATGCCCGAGGCGTGTTCGACACCATGGCCTACTCCCGGGACATCGCCTCGGTGGATCAGGCCCGGATAGAGCCGATCCTGGGCAATTTTCTCCAGAACAACCCCATCTTCGAGGGCGTCTCCGTCTACGGTCAGAACAAGCGGCTGGTCGCGCAGGCAGGCAGGCAGCTGCCGCTGGAGGACACGACGACGCTGTTCACGACGGCGGCGCTGGATCGCTACGGTGGAACGCTCATCGCCAAGGCCGACGACGCCCAGTTCAAGCTGGTGCTCTACGACGACCGAGGCCTCATCAAGGGCGCCATGATTGCAGTACTCAACCTGAAACTGCTCGCGCGCACGCTGAACGAGATCCTGAGCCTGCTCACCCAGGCCTACGCCAATCTCCACATCTACGTGCTCGACTCCGACTACCACGTCATCGCCGCCAGTCAGGACGCCCCCTTCGTGGAGGGTAACCTCTTCACGACCTGGTCCGACGACCCGCAGGTGGCTCACCGTTTCGAGATGTCGCTCAAGGACCTGCCCGGATACAGCTACGAGACTCCGCCCTGGCGCATCGTCAACATCGCCAAACCCGGCGCGGTCGTCACGCTGGTGAAGATCCAGGAGAAGGTCGTCCAGATCGGCATGCTGACGGGGCTGGTGGCGCTGCTCTTCGGCGTCTTCTTCGGCCGCACGTTCATTACCCGTCCCATCGGCCGCCTCGTCAACGCCGCCAACCACATCGCGCAAGGCGACTTGAGCCGCCCGGTTCCCTTCGTCGGGCAAGACGAAGTGGGCGAGCTGGCCGACGCCTTCGAGAAGATGCGCGCCAACCTCAAACGCATGCAGGCCGACCTCAAGGAGAAGTACGACGAAGTGCAGACGCTCTACGGCGTCGCCAAGGACATCAGCCTGACGCTCAACTTCAACGATCTGCTCGATGTGATCCTCGACCGCGCGATGAAGATCGTGATGGCCGAGCGCGGCAGCATCATGCTGCTCGACGACGACACGCAGGAGCTGAAGATCGAGGTCGCCCGCGGCGTGAGCTCCGAGGTGGTGAGCGGCACGCGAGTGAAGCTGGGAGAGGCCGTCAGCGGGCACGTGCTGCAATCGGGCAGGCCGATGCTGATCGCCGACACATTGAAGAGCCCCAACTTCTCCAAGCTCAAGGAAGGCAAGATCGCCGCCGGCACGATGCTCTCGGTCCCGCTCATCGCCAAGGACAAGCGGCTGGGCGTCCTCAACGTCAGCAAGGCAACGCCCTACACGCTCGACGAACGCGACCAGGAGCTGTTCATGGGGCTGGCCAACCAGGCCGCGGTCGCCATCGAGAACGCCCGGCTTTACACGCTGGCGATCACCGACGAGCTGACGAAGATCTACATCCGGCGCTTTTTCTACCAGCGCCTTTCGGAGGAGCTGCGGCGCGCGCGGCGTTACAAGGGCAGCTGCACGGTGATCATACTGGACATCGATCACTTCAAGAAATTCAACGATACCTACGGCCATCCGCAGGGCGACCAGGTGCTCATCCACGTGGCTCGAACGCTCAAGAGCTGCATGCGCAAGGTCGACATCGTCGCCCGCCTGGGCGGCGAAGAGTTCGCCGTGGTCTGCCCGGAGCAGAACGTGGAAGCCGCGCTGGTGCCCGCCGAGCGCATCCGCAGGACCATAGAGGGCGCGATGCTCGACCTGAGCGGCGTGAAGGTGAACGTCACCGTGAGCATCGGCCTGGCCGACTTCCCCAACCACGCCCAGAACCAGGCCGACGTCATCGACCGAGCCGACCAGGCCCTCTACCACGCCAAGCACACCGGACGAAACCGGGTCTGCAGCTACGACCAGGTGCTCGCAGCCGCAGCCGCGCCCCCGAAGGCCGAGGATCCCGAGCAGACGAACTAGTTCTCTGGACCGGGCCCCGGGCCCTGGACCCCGGACCCCGGGCCCCGGGCCCCGGGCCGCAGACCTGAAGCTCCTACCCCAGAGTTCCTAGCCCCTAGCCCCTAGCCCCAAATCCACATGAAC
>JACQFU010000151.1 GCA_016199905.1 Candidatus Wallbacteria bacterium | reverse complement strand
TGGGGCCCGGGTTCGGACACCTTCTCGGACACCGTGTCTGGCGGCGGAGACTCGAGGCTCGCGATGACGCGGTCGATGTCCGGAGCCGGCCCAGCGGCGCCTGCCTGTCGCTCTCCGCCCACCAGGATGGTATCTCTCGTGAAGACCCACTCCGGCAGCGCCCCCAGCTCGAACAGCGGCGTCTTGTAGGCCTCCAGCGAAACGCGCCATTGCTTCTGCCGGGCCAGCTCCACGGAGGCCGTCTGCAAACCGCCTGCGAGAGTCTCCGCCACCTTCGCTATCGCCCGCCCCACGGCCTGCATCGCGCCGGCGCCGAAGGGCCGCGGAGTGTCCGAAGGGCGCAACGTGTAGAGCAGCTCGAGCAAGCTCTTCTGACTCACGTACAGCAGGCCGTGTGCCGTCTGAATGCCCTCCAACGCTTTGGTGACGCTCTCGCGCATCCGCTCGAAGCCGTTTGCGAATCTCTCGATCGCGTCGGGTTGGTCCTCCAGCGTGAAGGTCGCGGCCGGAGACTGGAACGACTTGTCCTGGACCTTCTCGATGTAGAGCTGAGCGTTGCGCGCCGTGTGGAAGGCCGAACCGAGGTTGGCCTGCGCCCGCACCAGATAGGTCCGGGCGGACTCCAGGTTGGTTCGGGCGCGCAGCTCGACCTCGGTGAAGGCAGCCACCATCGGCAGGGCCTGCATCTCGCCGTGGCGCTCCAGCGCCGTCGTGGCTGCCTCGCGCCCCTTCTCCAGCAGTTTCTGGGCCGCGTCGAGAGAATCCCGGGCCTGCTGGACCAGGTGATGGTTGTTCTGGATTTGACCCAAGAGCTTCTCGCAGCCGCGATGGATGCGATCGATAGAGGCAGCGCCGCTGGCGTCTTTGAGCCCTTCCCGGTAGCTCACCAGCAACTTGCGCAGCGGTTCCGTTCCGAGCGCCAGGTTGTGCAGCAGTTGAGCCGGGAGGGCGAATCCGAGACGAGAGCCCAGGCGGGCCGCCCGGAAGGCGGCGTCCTCGACGGCTTGGAGGCCGGACTGGGTGCCCTGCGGATAGCGCAGGGCCTGGAGGGCATCCTCGATCCGCGGAGACCAATCCTCGTGGCGGGCAACCGCCGCGCGCACATCGGCGACGAACGGATTGGCGCCCGGGGCCTGGGCCTCGACCTTGCGCTCGGTCCACGAGCCGGGGCCCTTGGTCCCGGGTTCCTGCAGATGGCGCAAGTAGGTCGAAACGTCGGTGGAGGCCGGCTGGCGGGGCTTGTCATCACCCGCGAACAGGCCGCCCAGTTGTCCGTTCATCCACTTCAACGGATCCGCCTGCGTGGGAGCGCACAACGACAGACCGGCGCCCGCCACGATCGCGAGCGCCACCTCCCGCAGCCCCAGCCGCGGCCACAGAACGTCGATCTGGCGCATGGATTCACGATCTCCATCGACAATTCGGGGGGCGTGCCTGAACATTCTGTGCGAACATGGTCGATAACCTTGAACGAGACGGCATTCGGTGGTAGGCTGGTTCGCTTCAGATGATTGACTATCGGGTCAATGCCGACCGGCAGCGGCGGCTGGCTTTCCGGCGTTTCAAGAGCTACGTCTCTCGCCGCCCCGGAGAGCTTGCGGCCAGCCGGAAAACCGTTTCGACCCAGCACGCCGTGCCGGGGGATCCGTGGCGTGCGGTGGCAGCCTTTTCCGGCGAGAACCTCGCGACCTTCCTGGCAAACAAGCTGCGTTATTCGCTGCTCTACAAGCTGGCAGGCCTGCTGGTCGTCATCTTCTGCGTCCTGGTCAGCTCGTTTCTGGCCGTCACGTACGCGCGCATCCGGGGCGGGACGACGTTACTGCGAGGACTGATCGCGGACAAGGTCGCCAAGAAGGAACCTCAGGCCTTGACCTTCCTCGTGCTGGGCGCCGACGACATGAACGGCGAACGAGGCCGCAGCGACGCGATCATGCTGGTGCGGCTCGACCTGGAGCACAAGAAGATCCGCTGCCTGTCGGTACCGCGGGACAGCTATGTCTTGCTGCGCCACAAGGGCGATCACATGGACAAGTTGAACCACGCCTACTTCTACGGCGGGCCCGAGCTTTCGAGATCCACGCTGGAGACTACGACGACAACGCGGGCAACCTTCACGTCCACCTGGCGCCCGGCCCGCAAGTGCTCGACGGCGTCCAGGCCAAGGGCTACGTGCGATTCCGGCATGACAACGCCGGCGACTTCGGCCGCATGAAGCGCCAGCAGAAGTTCGCAAAGGCCCTGCTGGAGCGGCTGAAGAGCCCAAAGGTGATCGCGCTGCTGGCGTTCAACCTGGGCACGCTCTTCAGCTACGTGAAGACCGACGTTCCGATGGACCTGGCCGCGGCGCTGCTCCTCCACTTCAAGGACTTCGATCCGAGAGACGTCGAGGTGCGCTCGATCCCCTCGGACAGCAAGAAGATGTGGGCGCCGCTCTACAAGCTCAACCTGAGCTTCATGTTCTCCAATCCCGAGGACGTGGTCGCCAGCCGCGAGTGGCTGATGGCAACCGGCGCGCCGCCCCGACCGGATCGAAATCGCCACGATGGCCCGGGTGCCACAACTGCTGCATGCAGGCGATCTGGTCGTGCGCAACGATACGCGGGTCCTACCCGCGCGCCTTTCGGGCATCCGCAGGCGCCCCGTCAGCGCCGGCCCGGTCGCTGCGAGAGCACTCGAAGTGGAATTCCTCCTCTGCCATCCGCTGTCGGATCGAGTGTGGGAAGCATTGGCCAGGCCGGCAAAGCGCTTGAAGACCGGAGATCGAGTGGAGTTCCCCGACGGCACCTTCGCCCGAGTCGAGCCGGGCGGCAGCGAGGGGATGCGCCGTCTGGCCTTCGAGAACCGGGAGGCCGCGTTCGAGTGTATGACGCGGTGCGGCACGATGCCGCTGCCGCCGTACGTGCGCCGTCCGGCGACAAATCCCGAGGAGTACCAAACCAGCTACGCGGCCGTGCCCGGAGCCGTGGCCGCGCCGACGGCCGGATTTCACTTCCAGGCGGCCGACTTCGACCGAATGCGGGAGCGCGGCGCAGAGATCGTGGACGTCACGCTGCACGTGGGACCCGGCACGTTCCTTCCGATCCGCCACGACGATCTCTCGCAACACCGGATGCATCGCGAGCGTTTTGCCGTCGGCGAGGCGTCGCTGACCCGCATCCTGGAGGCCCGCGCTCGCGGGCGCCGGATCGTCGCCATCGGTACGACCTCGGTGCGAGTGCTCGAAACGCTGCCCGCCGCTGACGGCTCCGCCGGCGGCTGGACCGATCTCTTCATCCGGCCGGGACACCGCTTCCGGCACGTGGACGCTCTCCTGACGAATTTCCATCTGCCCCGCACCTCGCTCCTGGTGCTGGTGAGCGCGTTTGCCGGCCGCAGGTTGATCCGGCGGGCTTACGAGGAGGCCGTGCGGCAGCGGTTTCGTTTCTACAGCTTTGGCGACGGAATGCTTATCCTATGAACATGCACACACCTCTCCGCCCCCACCGCTGGGTGTCGCTACTGCTGGTCCTGTGCTCGGCGCTCGCCGGTCCGTCCAGCGGCCAGAACCTGCCCCTGCCGCTTGCCGACCGGGTCCAAACCTCGGACCTGATCGCGCTGGCGATCGTCGAGACGGACTTGCGCCGTCCCAATCGCGACGTCGTGGCCGGAATCGCGCGCGCGCGGCGGGAAGCCCGCACGGCACCCGACGCGCCCCCGGTGCGCGTGCCGCACCGCGTCATAACCGCCAGTCTCGAGAAGGCGCTCAAGGGTAAACCCGACCGGCCGACGTTCTCCGTCCTGTACGGGATGGAGGGCTGGCAGTACACGCTGAAACCCGTCAAGCCGGGCGCCCGGGTCGTCCTGTTCGCGCGCCGCGAGGGCAACGCCTGGGTCCTGGTCAATGAGCCCTACGGCGCCGCCGGCTTGAGAGACTCGCGAACGCTCTCCGACGGTGCGACCCTGGGCGAGATCGTGCGGGCCCTGAACGCTCGGCGTGCCGGACCGTCCTCTCGCGGGAGCCGATAACCATCGCCTCCAGACGAGCCGGGAGAGTCGCGCCGCCGGCGGCCGATCCGCTGGTCTACGCGTTGTTCCTGCTGGTGCCGCTGGTCTGGACCTCGGGGCCGGCCGATCCGTTCGTGGCCGTGAAGGTGCTGCTGCTCACCCTGGGCGCCGCTGCGCTTGCCAGCTGGCGGGCCGGCGAGGTCCTGGACTGGGGGCGCGCGTTGACCCGAAACGCCGGCGACCTGCGCGTGACGCTGCTTTTCGGCTGGGCGCTCGTTTCCGCGGTGGTCAATTTCTCTAGCGCTCCGGGACTGCGGACGGTCGCCGGAGCTCTGCCGTTCCTCGCGCTGTTCGCGATCCTGCGCGTCTCTCCCGCGGCTCGCGCGGCCGCAATCCACGCCTCGCTGGCGGCCGGCGCAATCTCGGCGATCGTGGGCTTGATGCAGTGGCTGCACGTGCCGTTCTTTCTCCTGGGCACGGGAGAGGAACCGATTGGCTTGCTCGGAAATCGCAACCACCTGGCCGTCTGGCTGGCGATGCTGCTGCCGCTACTCGCGTGGCGACCGCCGGAAGAGGAGCTCACCGCGGGGTGGCCCGACCAACGCGCCGTCACGGTGGGAACGGGCCTGCTCATGGCCCTGGTGCTGGCCCTCACCAGCTGCCGCGGAGCGATGCTGGCGCTCGTGGCCTCCAGCTACGTGCTGCTGGCCACGCGTCCAACGCTCCCGCGCTCCAGGGGGCTCGCCGCAGGGGTGGCCCTGGCGGTGGGCGTGGCAGTCGCCATCGGAATCTGGGCCCCGACGCCGACGGCCCGCGCTCGTACCTTTACATGGTCGCTCGCGGCCCGCGCGGCCCTCTCGCGCCCCGCGGTCGGCTATGGCCCGGGCAGCTTCGGCAATACCTTCGCGTCGCTCCAGGAGGTCCATTTCCGGGGTCTCGACTCCGACGCCGCGCGACTGGCCCGGGACGACTGGCAGTTCACGCGCAACCATCGGCAAGCGCACAACGACTGGCTGCAGGCGATCTTCGAGATGGGTTTCCCATTCGGATTCCTCCTGCTTTTCCTGGCGGTCGAGGTGCTGCGTTCGGCTCCGGTCCAGCCCGCGGCGACGGCGGCCGCCGTGGGACTTGGAGTCGCCGGGCTGACGAGCTTGCCGATGCAGACGCCTGCGACGGCGCTGCTGGCCACGGCTGTTGCGGCTCTGGCGTTGCCCGGCTGGATCGGCAATCCGCGGACCCAACTCGACGAGGAGTGGCCGCTGTGGCCGAAGGCGTGGCTCGCGGTGCTGGCCCTGCTGATGGCGATCCACGGCTGCATGGACTACCTCTCGTCGGCCAATCAGGGCGCCGGAGCGCGCTTCTTTGCCGCAGGACGACTCGACGACGCGGACAAAGCGCTGAAGCGCTCGCTCTTCCAGCAGCCCTCGAACGGCGTTGCCTCGGAGTTGCTGGGACGCGTGTTCGAGGCGACCGGCCGCAAGGAGGCCGCGCTCGCGCTCTTCGACCAGGCGGCGGCGCTGCACCTGGACGCGGCGGCGGTCGTCAACCGTGCCGTCGTGCTACGCGAGATGGGGCGCAAGGACGAAGCTATGGCCGGCTTTCGCCGCGCCGTTGCGATGCTGCCTTCCGACTCGGACGCGTGGTACTTCCTGGGCCTGGCCTTGGACGAGACCAGCCGGCCCGGGCCCGCCGGGGAGGCATTCGAGCGCGCCAAGCTGCTGCGCGTGGAGAACTTCAAGACCTATCTGGAGGCAGCCCGGCTGGCGCTTCGTCGGGGCGACGCGCGCCGAGCGGAGGGACTGTTCCGGGAAAACGTCACCTACCTGCTCGCCCGGATGTCGGAGGAGGACCCGACTCTGGCGACCGTGGACCCTGTGAAGCGCGACTTCCTGGCCCTCAACGCCGACGAGCTGGACCGGCTGCTGGCCGCGCCCGGCCGCGAGCGGGACCGTGACGCGCTGCGTCACGAGATAGCCCGCCTCTTCCCCAAGCCCGCCCCCGGAGCGCGAGGGACCCCGTGACGCCCAGCGCGTTCACCGTGCTGGCGCGCGATCCCTGCTCCGACGCGCGGGCCGGCCTCTTGAAGCTCGAGCACGCCGAGGTCCAGACACCTGTCTTCATGCCGGTCGGCACGCAGGCCTCCGTCAAGGCGATGGCCAGCGAGGACGTCGCCGACCTGGGCTACCGATTGATCCTGGCCAACACCTATCACCTGCTGCTGCGCCCCGGAGCGGAGGTGATGGAGCAGCTCGGCGGCATCCGGCGGTTCATGGGATGGGACGGCGCCGTGCTGACGGACAGCGGCGGCTTTCAGGTTTTCAGCCTCGCCAAGCTGCTCGAGATCCGTGAAGAAGGCGTTCTGTTCGCCTCGCACCTGGACGGCAGCCGCGTCATGCTGACGCCCGAGCTGGCGACCGATATGCAGCTCGCGCTCGACAGCGACGTCGTGATGGCCTTCGACGAGTGCATCCGATGGCCGGCAGAGGACCGCTACGTTCGCGAGGCCACCGAGAGGTCTTATCGGTGGACCCGCCGCAGCCATCAGCGCTTCCTGGAGCGGAGAAAGAACGCCAACCAGTTCTTCGGGATCGTTCAGGGCGGGTTTTCCCGGGAGCTGAGGCGCTGGTCCGTCGAGAGCGTCGTCGAGCTGGGATGCGACGGCAACGCCGTCGGCGGCCTGAGCGTTGGCGAACCCAAGGAGCTGGGCTTCGACACGCTCTCGTACACGGTCCCGCTGCTGCCCGCCGATCGGCCGCGCTACCTGATGGGAGTGGGGACGCTCCAGGACATCTGGCGCGCAGTGCGGCTGGGCGTCGACATGTTCGACTGCGTGCTGCCAACCCGGCTGGCGCGTCATGCTCACGTGCTCTCGGGCGGCGCGCATCTGAATCTGAAGAACGCCCGCTTCCGCACGGATGCTTCTCCCATCGACGAGAGCTGCCGATGCATGACATGCCAGCGCCACAGCAGGGCCTACCTGCATCACCTGTTCCGGGCCGGCGAAGTCGCAGCCTTGAGACTAGCCACACGCCATAACCTCTGGGTCTACGCCCGCTTCATGGAAGCGGTCCGGCTGGCCATCCGCGAAGGCAGGCTGGACGCGCTGGATCCGGGCCGCAACGGCGCGCCTGCTGTCTCGGGCGAGGCGGTGGCTGTAAGATGACGCGGGAGCCCCCAACTCGATGGAGCCGACTACCGTCTCACGAAAGCCCGCTGGGCCCCGCCGCGAGGAGTCCGAGCGACTCCGGCTGTTGGATCTTCCCCACTGGATCGCCATCTACGCCGGCTTTGCGCTGCTGCTCCTCGCTGTCTGGCCGCTCTTCATCGTGAAAAACTTCTTCAAGCTGATGCGGTCTCGATCGTTCTTCTCGCTCGGCGTCTGGCTGATCGTGGCCGACCAACTCGCCAAGTGTGGGATGTGGAGCTTCCTCGGAGGCGTACCCGGCAACAGGGTCGTCCTGGTGCCCGGGTACCTCGACCTCACGCTCGTGACCAACCTGGGCGCCGCCTTTGGACTGTTCCCGGGCGAGACCCGGATGTTCATCCTGATGGCGCTCTTCACCATCGCCATCATCGTCGCCTATCTCACGATGATCGGCGAGGACGAGAAGCTCGTCCGGCTGGCGCTGGTCTGCATCATGGCCGGAGCCATCGGCAACCTC
>JACQFU010000168.1 GCA_016199905.1 Candidatus Wallbacteria bacterium | reverse complement strand
CGGCTGCGCAGGACGATCTCCTCGAGCATCCGGATGCCCCAGACGGCGGCCTTGAGCTTCCCCAGGAAGCCCGAGGCGGAGTTCCATCGGCCGTAGACCTCCCAGACGGCGTGGCTGTGGAAGATCGCCACGGAGGGGATTCCGAGCGAGCGATGCAGCCCTGCGAGCAGGAACCCGCGCGCCCCCGAGCTTTGGCCCAGTACCACGTCGACGGGGTCCCTCCTGTGGAGCTCTTCGAGAGAAGCGGCGCTGGCCCTGAAAAAAGACTCGGAATATCGTCCGGGTTCTGTTTCCGGGAGGTGGACGATACGCACGCCTCCGTCGGCGGTCTCGGGTTGGCCGCTCGGGTGGGCCGTGGTGAAGACGGTGACGCGGTCGCCGCCGGCGGCCAGACCGCGCGTCAGCACGGAGCCGTGGACTTCCATTCCGCCGGCGCCCGGGTGGGCGGGCACCGCGCGCGTCATGAAGCAGACGTGCAAGGAGGCGCCTCCAGCGCGCTCTACCGCGCGGCGCCGATAGCGGCCAGGTCGGCGTCGACCATCATGTTCACGAGAGCCTCGAAGTCGACCCGCGGTTCCCATCCGAGCCTGCTTCTAGCCAGCGACGAGTCCCCCATCAGCAGGTCCACCTCCGCGGGGCGGACCAGCGAGGGATCGATCGTGACGTGCTTCTCCGGGTCGATTCCCACGCGGCCGAACGCGATCCGGACCAGGTCTCGGACTTGATGGCTCTTTCCGGTAGAGATGACGTAGTCGATCGGCTCGGCCTGGTTGAGCATCTTCCACATCGCCTCGACGTAGTCGCCGGCGAAGCCCCAGTCCCGCCGGGCGTCCAGGTTGCCGAGCCGAAGCTCCTTCTGCAGGCCGTGCTTGATCCGGGCGGCCGCATGGGTCACCTTGCGGCTGACGAACTCCAGGCCGCGTCGCGGCGACTCGTGGTTGAAGAGGATGCCGCTGACGGCGAACATGTCGTAGCTCTCGCGATAGTTGATGGTGATGAAGTGCCCGTAGGCCTTCGCGACGCCGTAGGGGCTGCGGGGATAGAAAGGCGTCTTCTCGTTTTGCGGCGTCTCGCGCACTCGCCCGAACATCTCGCTCGAGGAGGCCTGGTAGAAGCGGATCGACTTGTCGACGATCCGGATCGCCTCCAGCAGCCGCGTCGCCCCCAGCGCCGTGAACTCGCCCGTGAGCACTGGCTGGTTCCAGCTTGCCGGCACGAAGGACTGCGCCGCGAGGTTGTACACCTCCGCCGGCCGTGAGTCGGCCAACGCGCTGATGAGCGAGTTCTCGTCGAGCAGGTCGCCTTGCAGCAGAGTGACGCGGTCGCGGATGTGCTGGATACGTTCGAAGCTCTCCGTGCTGGAACGTCTGACCAGACCGAAGACCTCGTAGCCCTTGGCGAGCAGGAACTCCGCCAGATAGGAGCCATCCTGTCCCGTGATTCCCGTGACGAGCGCTCTCTTCATCGATCCTTCTCCTCACCCTGCGCGGCTTGCCGCCGCCAGTGGTCCAGCAAGTCCTCCAGCGTTCGATCGATCGGCACCGCCGGCGCCCAACCCGTGTCGCCCATGAAGCGCCGTGGGTCGCACTCGATCGACCTCACCTGCCCGGGCCGCAGCCGCGCCGGATCGACCACGATCTCGATGGCTACCCGGGCCCTCGCAAGGAGCTTCCCCAGCAGCTCGCGCACGCGATAACTCGGCGAGCGGCCGACATTATAACACGCCCCCGCCTGCCCCCCGCGCGCCGCGGCAACATAAGCGCGCGCCACGTCTCGCACGTCTGTGAAGACGCGTTCCACGTCCAAGTCGCCGACCGAAATCCTCGGCGGCGCCGCCCCGGTTTCGATGAGCGCGATCTGACGCGCAAACGACGGCAGCACGAAGTCGGCCCGCTGGCCGGGCCCCGTGTGGTTGAACAGGCGAAGTCTCACGACCTGGAGTCCGTACCGGCGATGGTAGTCCAGCCCCAGCAGGTCGGCCGCCAGTTTGCTCACGGCGTACGGCGTGGACGGCTGGCATAGTGTCTGTTCGTCCACCGGAACGCCGCTCTGCACGGAAAATCCATAGACCTCACCGCTGCCCGCCAGGACGATTCGTGCGCCGGCGGCCGCCCGGCGAGCAGCCTCCAGCACGTTCAACGTGCCGAGCAGATTGACCAGGAGATGCTCCTCCGGCCGTTCCCAGGACTCCGGCACGAAAGCCCGGCCCGCCAGGTGAAAGATCCAGTCCGGCCGGCACTCCAAGAAGGCGCGCTCCAGCGAGGCGCGCTCGGAGATGTCTCCGACGATCGGCGTGAACCCGGCGTCGTCCTCGGCGCGGTCGCGAGCGGGCACGGACCAGGAGCCCGGCGAGGGTTGCCCTGGTGGGGAAGCTGCGTGTCGCACCAGGCCGAACAACTCGTGCGCGTCCTCCCCCAGCGCCCGGGCCAGGTGTCTCCCGGCGAAACCCGTTATCCCCGTCACCAGCGCTCGCGCCATGCGCCGGCATGTTAACACTCCTCTATACTGGCAGCCGGTATGGCAAGCGAGCTGACCTTCGATTCACGGCGTCCCCTGCTGGTGCTGGGC
This sequence comes from Candidatus Wallbacteria bacterium, assembly GCA_016199905.1. GTDB lineage: Bacteria > Muiribacteriota > UBA6191 > JACPRK01 > JACPRK01 > JACPRK01. The sequence goes on along the minus strand of JACQFU010000168.1, from coordinate 2,887 downwards.
GGCAGTGGGCAGGTCGGCGGGCGCGTGATGGCGGCGGCGGTGGCGCGGTACGGGCCGGGGGCGGCGCTGGGCACCTGCCACGACCACCCGACTCAGGGCCTGATTGCAGCCGACCTGCGCGATCCGGCGGACTTGCGTCAGACCATCTTGGAGCACCGGCCCCGTGCCGTCGTCATCGCGGCCGCCTTCGCCTTCGTCGACGGCTGTGAAACCGATCCCGAGCGCGCGCAGCTCGCCAACGTCCAGGGCCCCCGCGCCGTGGGCGAAGCCTGCGCTGCCCTCGAGGCCGTCCCGGTCCTGCTCGGCACCGACTACGTCTTCGACGGCGAGCGCGGCCCCTACGACGAGGCGTCGCCGACGTGCCCCATCAACGAGTACGGCCGGTCGAAGCTCGAGGCGGAGCGCGCGCTCGCCGCGGTCTGCCCACGAAGCCTGACCGTTCGGACCAACGTGGTCTACTCCTGGCTTCCCGGCGGCAACAACTTCCTGATGCAGGTCGTCTCGAAGCTCTCCAGGGGCGAGCGAATGCGCGTGCCCGCGGACCAATGGAACAACCCGACCTATGCGCCCGATCTGGCCGTTGCGCTGCTGGAGCTCCTGGAGCGAGGCGCAAGCGGCGTGGTTCACTTCGGCGGCGCGGACGTGCTCGAGCGCCACGACTTCGGCATGCGAATCGCCCGGGCCTTCGGCGTCGACCCCGTGGGGCTGGAGCCCGTGACGACCCGGGAGCTGAACCAGCCCGCTGCGCGTCCGTTACGTTCGGGGTTGCTGACGCGGCGATTCGAGGCACTGACGGGTCGTCGCCCGATGAGCGTGGCTGAAGGCATCGCTGCGGCTCTGGCGGAGAGCCGGGGATGAAGAGCGCCACGGGGCGCGCTCCTTCGCTCGCTGTCTGGCCCCTGCTGGGACTGGTCGCAGCGATAGGTCTGGTCTTCGACTCCCGAAGCTACGATCCGAACGCGCCCAAGCTTCAGCTGGCCTTTGCAGCGGTGGGACTGGCACTGGCCGCGCTCGGCATCGAGGCGAGGTCGGCGCGGCTGGAGCTGCCGAGGCGGCGCGAGCTGGACAGCTGGGTGCTCGCAGCGCTCGGGGCCGCGTGCGCCTCCGCCCTGGCCAGCGAGTTCCCGTGGCTGGCCGGTCCGGCCATTCGGGACCTGAGTCTGGTGGCGCTGGCCTACGGCTGCGCCCGGATGGCGCTCGCTCCGGAAGACGGCCCGCGTCTCGAAGGGGTCCTCGGCCTGGTCACGACGGCTGCATCCGTGTTTGGACTGGCGCAGTTGATCGCGCCCACCGGGATGGCGTTCGTGGCTCCCTTCGGACATCAGGCCCGGACTCTGGCGGCGACGATGGCGAACCCGGACTACTTCGCGGCGTGGCTCCTCATGACGTGGCCCTTCCTGGCGAGCGGCCTCCGAAGGAGTGAAAAGCTCCGTTGGGTCTGGTCGGCTGTCATCGCGCTGGCGCTGACCTGTCTGATCCTCTCCTTCTCGCGTGCCGCCTGGGTTGGGCTGGCGGCTCAGCTGGTACTGGCGCGAGCAGGGGCGGGGTGGTCGCGCCGGTCGGCGGCGGCGGCGGCGGGGCTCGCCCTGGTGGTAGTGCTGGCGATGCCCGGGCTGACGTCCAAGCTCGGCTCGGCGGCGACGGCGCGGCAGCGGCTGGTCATCTGGCGTGCCGCCCTGGGGATGGCCACTCAGAGGCCGCTGTTGGGGCACGGGCCGGGCGCGTTCGGCGCGGTTTTCCCGGCGTTTCGCGCTCCGGATTTCCGGGCCACGGGCATGGCCTACGTGGACGAATTCGCGCACGATCTGCCGTTGCACGCCGTCGCCTGCGGCGGGCTGCTGGGGCTGGCGATGCTGGCGCTCGGTTTGGCCGCCCTGACGCGCGACGGCGAATCGATCGAAGCGCGTCACCTGGCCGCCGTGGGGATGCTTGCCCAAAACCTGTTCTCGGTTACGCTCTGTGTCACGCCGCTCGCCGCGGCCCTGGCCTTCCTCGTTGGAGGGCCCGAGCAGCGGCCGAGCCCCGGGGGCCCGGTTGCACCGCGAGCGCTGGCAGGGGCCTTGTGGGGATTCGCGGCGTTGGCGGCCTGGGGTTGCCTGAGCGCCGGCTACGAGCTGGGAGCCGGGCGGGCGCTGCGGGACGGAAGGCTGGCCACGGAGGCGGGACTCGCGCGCGGAACGGAAGGATGGCAGCCGCGCGCCGCGCAACTGCTCGAGGAAGCCCGTGCGCTCGGGCCGCTGGCGGTCGCGCCCCGCTATCGGCTCGCCGGCGTCCGGGCGCTCGCCGGAGACCTCGGCACCGCGGCGGCGGCGTATATCATGGTAGAGGCGCTCTGGCCGGGGTATGCCGAGCTGCCACGGAATCGGGCCGAGGTCTACCGGGCGATGGGCGCACTGGTGCCGGCCCGCCGGCAGGCGCGGCTCTGGTCCGACATGAACGCAGTGGAGCCAGCCGGTCCTGTACTGCTGGCGGAGATCGAAGAGGAAGCCGGCGATCGTGTCGAAGCCCGTAAGAATGCGCTCCTGGCGCGGGATCGAGGCGCATCCGGTCCGGCTTTCGAGGCGCTGCTGGGACGACTTTTGGGACCCTGAAAACTCGAATCGTCTTCAAGAGCTGTCGATACCTCGCTGTAGTGGCGGGGGCGACACTCCGCCACGGAGCGGGTCCACCCAAGGGAGGCCCTCTACATGTCCGTTTGCAGAAAACTCGCCGCTATCGTCCCCGCGACCTTGATGACCCTCAGCGTGGCCATGGCCTCGTCGGAGATCGGTCTCACCTCCGCCTCTGCTCCGTCCTTGCAGTGGAGTCCGTCCAAGAAGGGCGAGATCAAACTCAAGCCCGTCATGGAGCAGGCGCAGGACATGCACTTCAGCAACACGATGCTCGT
>JACQFU010000154.1 GCA_016199905.1 Candidatus Wallbacteria bacterium | reverse complement strand
GGGACGAAGTGGTCCTGCGCAACTACGCGGGCAAGGAATACAAGTACCCGAATGCGGACCCGAATCATCCTCTGGGTGTGAGAATCCCAGTCGTCCAGACGCCGACCATCCAGCCAACGCTCAACGCCTGCGGCGACGCCCCCGACGAGGACACCTCCAGCGTCGTTGGCCTTGACGAAGCGATGATCGCCCGGCTCATCGAAGAAGCAGGGGCCTCGGCGTTCGTGGATCAGGGGTGAGAAGGACGGGCTGCAGACTATAGGGAAGACACGGAGCCCCGTTCGGTCCGGCGCGAGCCGGGGCGAGCGGGGCTTTTCTCAGGCGGGCGGGCGCGCAGGATTCGCGGCCTGCGGCCCGTGGTCTCACACCAGTTCGACGGTGAGCGTCGATCGGCGGGCGCGCTTGTCGCGTTCGCGCGACTGCTGTTCCAAGAGCTTCAGCGTGTGGCGCGCGTGCTTCAACGTGCGAAAAACCGCGCCGTCGCCGCCTGCCAGCCGACGAGCCAAGTCGATCACCTGTCGTTTCACCCCCGCAAGGCGCGTTGCAAGATCTTCGGAGGCCGTTGGCGTATGATCCGTCTGCCGACTCATGGCGTCACCTCATCTGGATCCCATCGGCAGCAACGGCGCGATTCCTGAGCGGCGTCCCACCTGACACTCTTTGATGCCCCCGGGCGAGGTTGGTTTCGAATGCGAAGACTGACGACACTGCTGGCGGCCGCGTCCTTCCTGCTGCCTTGCGCCTTGCGCGCCGAAGGTTTGCTGGATCTGCTGGGGCAGAACCCCAACAAGAAGCCGATCACGGAGGAGTTCTACGCCGGCGATCCGCTCTCCAAGGAGAAGGTCGCGCTGCTGTCTTTGGACGGCGTCATCCTCAGCCAGAAGTTGCCGCTGGGCGGGACGATGGACATCGTGGAGACCCTACGAATGCAGCTGGCCTACGCCGCAAAGGACGCCGATCTCAAGGGCATTCTCCTGGAGATCGACAGCCCGGGCGGAGGTATCACGGCCAGCGAGATCCTTCATCGCGCGATGGCCGACACCAAGACGAAGGGGAAGAAGATCGTCGCCTTGATGGAGGACCTGGCTGCCTCGGGCGGCTACTTCGTCGCCGCGGCGGCGGACCGCATCTACGCGCATCCCTCGACGATCACGGGCAGCATCGGCGTGATCATCAAGTCGGTCAACGTCGAGGGGCTCTACGGTAAGATCGGCCTGCAAGACGTGACCATCAAGAGCAGCAATACGCCGCTGAAGGACATGCTCAGCTCGACCCGGCCGATGACGGAAGAAGAGAAGAAGATCATGCAGGGGCTCATCGATCAGATGTACGACTTGTTCGTTGGCACGGTCTCCAAGGACCGGAACCTGCCGATGGAGAAGGTGCGCAAGCTGGCGGACGGCCGGGTCTACACGTCTTCGGAGGCGAAGGCCGCCGGCCTGATCGACGAGATCGGTTTCCGCGACGACGCGCTGACCGGGCTCTACAAGCTATGCGGGCTAAAGAAGGAACCGAAGATCGTGCGCTATCGCAAGACCTTCAACTTGCAGGACCTTTTCTCGCCCGGCATCGGGGGCCTTGCGCCCCACCAGATGCTGGAGCAGGTGCTCACCGGCGCCGCCGCCGCGCCTCGGTTCATGTACTTGTGGCAACCGTGAGCCAGCGGCTTGGGGCTTTCACTCCTCGCGCTTGACCTCGCCGACCTCGCCGAAGCCGATGCCGAACATGCCGCGGCAGGCGGCGAAGACGGCGGCTCCGAGGGCGACGGCAAACCAGAGGGTGAGAAGCCGGACGATGAGGGTCGCGGCGCCGGCGACGCCTCGAGGCACCCCGAAGAGCGAGACCGCCAGGCCCGCCAAGCCGGCCTCGGCCGCGCCGAGTCCGCCGGGCAGCATCGAAAGCGCGCCGACCAGCGTGCTGAAGGCATAGATGAACACGGCGCCCCCCAGCGGCGGCACCGCTCCGGGCGCGGCAGAGCGCATTCCGACAAAGATGCAGTAGAACGCCACGCCCTCGCACGCCCACGCAGGCACGCTCACGGCCGTGCCGATCGCAAGCGGGATCGTGCGCAGCAGCGCCGCCATCGAGTCATAGGCCTCGTGCAACTTGTGCGCGACGCGCTCGATGACCGGAAGCCGCTCGCAAACTCCGATGACCGCAACGGCCAGGCTCCGTGACGAGAGCGCCAGCAACAGGCTGGCCGTCAGGGCGACAGCCAGCCAGAGCACGCGTTCGCCGTAGTGCAGCGCGGTGGCACCGGCGATGCTCAGGATGAGAAGAGCCACCACGTCGGTGATACGCTCGGCCAGCACCACGGGAGCCGTGACGCGCATCTTGGTCCCGTACATCCGCTTGAGCAGATACGCCTTGAGCACCTCGCCGAGCTTTCCCGGGGTCACGGCCATCATGAAACCCGACAGGTAAATGGCGAGGCTTTCGCGCGCGGGGATGACGATCCCGATGGTGCGCAGGTAGTACTGCCACTTCGCGAAGCGGAAGACGTAGTTGGTGATCGCGAGCCCCAAGATCAGCGGCACGTAGGCCAGGCTCAGGGACGAGAGCGCCGCGAGGATCGCGCGCGTATCGAGGAAGTAGCCTACGCCTGCGAACACGAGCAGGCCCGCTACGGCGGACAGCAGCAGCTTGACCGGGAATGACATGCGGCAGAGGGTAGCAGAAATCGGCGACCCGAAATAACGGTGCCAGGCAGCTGTCACCCTTTTCCGTTGCCAGCGACGCGCCGATAAGGTCATAATCGGAGCCGTCCGAAGCCATGATCGGCCGCCCGCGACGAGGCGGCGAACGACCAGAGGACCGAGATGCTGCTCGAGGCGCGCACCGACGTCGGGATGCAGAGGGATCACAACGAGGACGGCATCCTCGCCACGGCGTTCACCTTCCGCGAGGGGGAGAAGGCCCAGCAGTACTTCCTTGCGGTGCTTTCGGACGGGATGGGCGGGGCCGCGGCGGGCGAGGTGGCCAGCGCGCTGACGATCGATACGATCGTGCGCGAGGTCTACCTGTCGCTGCTCGAAGCCCACATGAACCGCGACCAGAACTTCGTGAACCTGCGGCGCATCCTCTACCACGCGGTGGAGCGGGCCAACGAGCGGGTCTATACGGCGGCCCGCGAAAACCAGAGCTACTACGGGATGGGCGCGACGGTCATCGCGTGCCTGGCATGCCAGGGGCGAATCTTCTTCAGCCACGTGGGCGACTCGCGGGCCTATCGTTTCCGCGACGGCGAGCTGCGCCAGATCACCGAAGATCACAGCTTCGTCAACGAGCTGATGAAGGAAGGCCGCATCACGGCCGAGGAAGCGCGCAACCATCCGCGCAAGAACGTCATCACACGGGCCATCGGCTCGCGGCCGCGGGTGAAAGTCGACAGCCTCACGGGCCTGTTGCACCCGGGCGATCTCTACCTGCTCTGCTCCGACGGGCTCTCGGGAATGATCGAGGACCACGAGATCCAGACGGCGCTTTGCAAGTGGCAGGCCGGAGACTGCACGTTGCAACAGGTGGCGCAGGACTTGATCGACCGGGCCAATCGCGCCGGCGGCGCCGACAACATCAGCGTCGACCTGATGGTGGTCGAAGAACTCGACTTGCCCAGCCCTCTGATGGATCAGATCGCCCTGGACGCGAGCCGTGTTCTCACGTGGGACGAGGCCGCGCAGCTCGGCATCCCGGACCTGGGCTTCGTCGAGGTCGGGGGAGAGTAGAACCGGAGAGTCTGCTGGAGCTGGGGCTCCGCCCCATCAGGAGAGTCCTTCTCCCCTAGAACCGCGCGATCAGGCGGGCGGCGCGGGCGCGGGCGTCGTCCAGCAGGGCGGGGATGTCGAACGAAGCAACCCGTCCGTCGCGGCAGAGCACGCGGCCGCCGACCATCGTCAGCGCTGCCGGACCGGGGGCGGGGCCAAAGACCAGCGCGCCCGCGGGGTCGGGACATGGGACGTGCTCGGGACCGTCGAGCGAGAAGGCGGCCAGGTCGGCCTGTTTTCCCGGATCGATGGAGCCGATGGCGCTTTCCAGTCCTAGACAGCGGGCCCCTCCGAGCGTCGCCAGCTCGAGCAGCGCGGCCGCCGAGGACGCGTGAGGGGTCCTCTCCACAGCGCGCTGCAGCAGGGCCGTGAACCGGAGTTCCTCCAGCACCGACAGCGCGTTGTTCGAGGCGGAGGAGTCGGTTCCGATGCCAAGACGCAGCCGGGCGTCGGCGAGGGCCGCCGCTGGGAAGACGCCGTTGCCGAGCTTGGCGTTGGACCGCGGACAATGGGCGATCCCGACGCGCGCGGCGGCCATCGCGTCCACGTCATCGTCGTCTATATGGACACAGTGGATGAGTTGAAGTGTTTCAGCCAAGTCGAGCAGGCCGAGGTCCCGCAGGTAGCGCACGGGGCTGGTGCCGCGAGCGGACCAGGGCAGCTCGCGTGCCGCCATCGCCTCGGCGATCGGGCCGGCTCCGTCGCGGATCAGGCTCACCTCGGCCGGGGACTCGGCAATATGCACCGCGAGCGGCATCCCGCGCGCGCGCCCCAGTTCCGCACAGGCGCCGAACAGCTCGGCGCACACAGTGTACGGTGCGTGCGGCGAAATGCCGACGTCGACCCGGCCGGCCGGCCGCTCGGTCTGGAGAAGGTCCAGTTTGGCCGCCAGACCCGCGAGGCTAGCGGGCACGTCTGCAGCCGAGGGGCCGAAGACCTCCTGGTAGACCCGGCCACGAAGGCCCGAAACCGCGAGCCCCCTCAGCACGGCGAGGCCGTTATCGCTGCAGTCGGCCGTGCAGGTGACGCCGGCGCGCAGGAGCTCGGCGGCCCCCAGAAGAGACGCCACTTCGAAGTCGGCCGGTTCCATCACGGTGTACTTCAGCGCGGTCAACCGCCGCACCCAGGGGAACAGCTCCAGATCGTCGCCGAAGCCGCGCAAGAGCGAACACTCCAGGTGGGAGTGGACGTTTACGAGGCCGGGGAGGAGGACGGCGTTTCCGAGATCCAAAGACGGATGGGAGGACTCGATCGCTCCGACGGGTCCGACGGCGGCGATGCGTCCGTCTGCGACGAGCACGGCGCCTGGGGAGATCGGAGGCGCCGAGATGGGGAGGACCCAGCGGGCCTTCAACGCGAGATTTGAGATTGGAATTTGCAAATTTGAGATTGGAAATCGGCTACCGAGAGACAGGAGATTGCAGATTAAACATGGAAACCCAGGAGGGAGTCCCGGAGAGGGGCCTCGTCCTCGCGGGGGCGGCGGCCGCGGTAGCCGACGAGCTCGGCGAGGGTGGGGAGCATCACCAACGACGCCAGCAGGCAGATGCCGAGGCCGCCGACGAGAATCCGGCCCAGACTGTGCAGGCCGCGATTGCGAGCCAGCATCAGACTGCCGAAGCCGGCCAGCGACGTCAGGCAAGAGAGCAAAATGCTCCTTCCAGTCGTGCGAACGGCGCCCACCGGACCGGCCTCGGGGTCCTGCCGCAGACGGTGCAGCAGATACACTCCGTAGGCCATTCCCAGACCCGTGAGAATAGGAATCGATACGAAGTTCGCCGGGTTGAACTTCGTTCCGGTCAGTGCCATCAAACCGACCGTCGCCGACAGGCTCACCACCAGCGGCGTCAGGGCCAGCAGCGTCTCCTTCATCGTTCGAAAGTCGAAGAACACGAGCAGGATGACGGCGATCAGGCTGTAGGCCGTTGCCTGCTTGAAGCCGCGCCTCAGCAGCGTCATCACTTCGTCGATCAGGATCGGAACGCCCGTGACGCCCGGGGAGACTGCGCCCGTCTGCGCGATGAAGAGCTTTGCCTGGCTCTCGAGTCGCACGTCGACGCGCGGCGACACGAACAGCACGTACCGGCCGCTCTTGCCCCGGTAGCGCGCGCGAATGGCCTCGGGCAACTGTTCCAGCCGGAACGGCCGGGCCGTCAGCAGCCGCCGAAAGCCCTCGAATCCGCCGCTCAAATCGCGGAAGGAGGCCTCCTGATAGGCTGTCAGCCGGCGGCCCACCTCGCCCTTCGGCCCCTTTCGCATCGCCTCCAGCGCGCGCTGCAAGTTCTCCTCCCCGTCGGCGGCCGCCAGCACGTGCTCGCCTCCGTAGGCCATCAGCAATCCGAGCTTCAGCTCCTTGAGCTTCTTGCGCACGGCATCCAGGCTCGCGGCCAAGGAGTCCACATCGACCGCAGACGGTTTGTCGAAACGCACGCCGTGCACCTCGGAGGCGATCCGCGACAGGACCGCCTGCTTTTCCTCGGGACGGGACGGGATGTAGTTCGTCAGACTGTCCACGTTGCCGACGGAGGCCAGCTTCTCGAGCTGTTTCTTCTTCTCGGAGGCCTCGTCCAGGGTCTTCGTCGTGACCATCACCGTGTCGGGAGTGATCTCGAAGTCCTTCTGCAAGACGTGCTCGTAGACGACCGGCTCGGTGTTCTCGGGCTCCATGTTCAGCAGGTTGTAGTCGAACTCGGTGTTGAACCCCTCCACGAGCAGGACGAACGACCCGATGCCGAACGCCACGAGCACGGGAAGCGAGTTCTCCAGCGCAAAGGTCGCGGTGGCTCCCAGGACGCGCTCGGTGAGGCCCGTGACGCCCGCTCCCAGGCTGCGTGTCAGGCGGCCTGCCGAGGCGAGAAGACACGGCAACAGCACCAGCATCGCGAGCATGCACAGGAGGATCCCGACACCGGCGATCTGGCCCAGCTCGCGGAAGCCCGGAAAGTCCGTCAGCATCAGCGTGAAGAAGCCCGCGCAGGTCGTGAAGGCGCCCGTCAGGATTCCCGGGCCCGCCGCCAGGACTGCGCCCCGAATCGACTCGAAGTACTCCCCATCGGCCCGCCTCCGTTCGGCGAACTGGCTCAGCACGTAGATGCCGTAATCGGCTCCCAGCCCCAACAGCATCGAGACGAACGCGGTCGTGATCAGGTTCAGGTGACCCGGGCTGAAGTGAATGGCTCCGAACGTCCAGACGATCGCGCAGACCAGCGACACCATCGCGAGGAACGGCAAGCCGAGCCCCCGGAACCCCCAGACGACGACGATGAAGACCAGCACCAGCGATACGAGCGACGTTAGCTCCAGGTCCTTCCCGACGACATCTCGCTGGAAGTAGATCGACGCCGGCTGCCCCGTCATGCCGATCTCGACGCCGGGATACTTCGTCTTCAGTCGATCGATGACGCCGTGGCAGGTCTCGAAGAAGGGCACGATGAAGTCGAAGTCGTCCGAGGAGTCGGCCGGGTGAATGGCGACCAGCAGAGCGTCCTTCTTCACGGATACCTTCCAGCCGCCGTCGGCGAAGGGGTCGTCGGCGTTGCCTGCGGTATCGGCCATCCTCGCGAATGAAGTGGAAGAAGTCGAGCACGTCCTGCTGGTCGGCCTGCACCTCGCGATTCAATTCGTACTGAAACACCTTGGCCAGGCCCGTGAACCCTGGCGATCGTGACAACATCAGCAGGTCCGGTTTCTGCTCCCGGACCCGCTTTTCCATCGACTTCACGTCCTCCAGCGGAAGGAAGTAGAGGCCCTGTTCCTCGTACAGCTTCGGATCGAGCCGGTACTCCGTGCCCCGCACCAGCTTCGGGAACGCTCCCAGCTCCTTCTCCAGCTCGACCGCCAGCCTCTTGGCCACGCCAAGGTCCCGGGAACGCACGACGACGAAGAGGTCCGCCAGCGTGTCGAAGTCGTCGGTGAAATCCGTCCAGTGCTTCACCACGGGATTGTCCCGCGGGATCATGTCGAGCTGGCTGCTGCGCAACTCGGGGTTCCAGCCCACCCACCCTGCTGCCCCCGTCGCCAGAGCCGCCAGCAGCAGCACGAGCCACGGCACGCTCCGCACCAGCCAGACGCTGCAAGCCAGGAATCGATCGCGCATCAGGGCATCACGCGACGGCTGCCGGATTGCGTTGCTCCACCGAGGGCCGGGAGCCGAGGACCGAAGAGCGATCCTCCGAGGGCAGGACCCGGGGAGCCATCTCTCCGAGGAACCACGCGGTCACGCGGTGGCGGTACTCGGCGGCAAACTGGACGGGGCCCGCCAGATGCCCTGTGCGAGGGAGCATCCAGAGGGCGCGCGGCCCGCGATAGCCTCGAAGGATGCCGTCGCGGTGCTGCGGCGTGATGAGCGCGTCGCGCTCGCCGTAGATGAACAGGATGCGCCGCCCCTGGAGCTGCGCCAGGTGCCACTCGAGCGGCGGAAACCGCACTCCTTCCCGGTTCTCGGAAGCGACGACCACCAGGTGCGCGAACATGCGCCAGACCGCGTCGGGCGTCCACTCGACGATCGCATCCGGGATGTAGATGCGGGCCCAGCGGCGCATGTAGGAGTGAATCGACCCGAGGGTGCTCGACATGCCCTCGCAGGCGATGGTCTGCAGCCACGGATGCCCGGCGGCGGCCATCATCAATGCCGACGCCCCTCGTGAAGCGCCGAAGGCTGCGACCTCCCAGCCCTCCTCCTCGGCCTTGGCTCGCAGGTAGCACAGCGCGGCGTCGGCGTCGGCCACCTCGCCGGCCGTGGCCCACTTGAACGGCCGATAGCCCTTCGGGGCCTCGCTCTCACCGGCCCCCCGGAAGTCGAAGGTGAAGACGTGGAATCCCTCCGCGGGCAGGAACGAGAGGTAACGCGACCAGGCGCCGGCATCCGCGCCGTACTCATGGAAGAAGGCGATGACGCGCCGCGTCGGCTGTGGGGAGCGCACCAGCCAGCCGCGCAGCTTGGTGCCGTCGCGCCCCAGGAAGTGGACGTCCGGGTCGCGCATCCCGGGCTCGGCCCCCGACTCCTCGGGCTCCAGCCGCAGGATGACGATCGGGTGGTCGAGGAAGAGCCCGACCATGAAGCCGACGATCCAGACGAGCAACCACACCGCCGCCCCCAGGACGAGCACCGCCCCGCCAACCAGTGTCACCAGCGCGGGAGGACTCATGCTCGGATCGGCCGGGACCGCGGCCAGGCGGGGTCAGACCCTGCGGACGACGAGGGCGACGTTCTGTCCGCCGAACCCGAAGCTGTTCGACAGCACGGCGTCGACCTTGGCCTCGCGAGGCGAGTTGGGAACACAGTCGAGATCGCACTCGGGATCGGGGTTCTCGTAGTTGATGGTCGGGGGGATGACGCCGTGGACGATCGTGAGGCACGAAACGGCCAGCTCGACTGCGCCGGCCGCGGCGATCAGGTGGCCCATCCCGGACTTGATGCTGCTGATGGGGACCTTCATCGCGTACTCGCCGAAGACCGTCTTGATGGCCATCGTCTCGATCTTGTCGTTGGAGGCCGTGGAGGTGCCGTGGGCGTTGATGTAGTCGATCTGGGAAGCGTCCATCCGGGCGTCGGCAAGCGCCTTGCGGATGGCCAGGATGCCTCCAATGGCGTCCGGGTGAGGATCGGTGACGCGGAAAGCGTCGGAGGAAGGGCCGTAGCCGACCAGCTCTGCGTAGATCCGCGCGTCGCGCCGCTTCGCGTGCTCGTACTCCTCGATGACGAGGATGCCCGCGCCTTCGCCCAGAATGAACCCGTCGCGTTCGCCGTCGAAGGGGCGACTGGCCCGGGCGGGTTGGTCGTTGCGAGTGGAAAGCGCGCCCAGCAGTGAGAAGCCGATCAGCCCAAGAGGCGTGATCATCGAGTGGCTGCCGCCGCACAAGGCGACATCCGACTCGCCCCACTGGATGCTGCGCAGCGCGTCGCCGATGGCTTGGCTGCCCGCGGCGCACGACGTCAGACAGGTGCTGATCGGCCCCTTGGCCTCGTACATCGTCGAGAGCAGCACGGCCGGGCGCGACGGTTCGGCCTCCAGCTCCAAACTGTGGGGGACCCATTGGCGCGCAGGAACTGCGACGCGTCGTAGGGCTTCACTTCGCCTGCGATCTGGGTCTCGAAGCCTGCGGGATCGAAGACGGTGATCCGGCCGACGCCGGCTTTGCAAGCTAGCAGGGCTTCCCAGTTCTCGCGCACGCCCAGCCCGAGCGGCGTAACCATGCCGAGGCCGGTGACGACGGCGCGGCGCGCGGCGGCCATCAGTGCTGGCCTCCGTTGGGCGCGTCCCCGCTCCACTCGCGCACGAGGATAGCGGCGTTCTGTCCGCCGAAGCCGAAGCTGTTGGAGAGCCCCACCGAGATGTCGGCGCGGCGGCACTCGTTCGGCACGTAGTCGAGGTCGCACTCGGGATCGGGGGTCTGGTAGTTGATCGTCGGCGGGATGACGTTTTCCCGGAGAGCCTGCACAGTCGCCACGAACTGCACCGCTCCAGAGGCGGCGCCCAAGTGGCCGAGCATCGATGTGGTGGCGCTGACGGGAATACGGTACGCATCGGCGCCGAAGACCTGCTTGAGGGCGACGGTCTCGACGCGATCGTTCTGCACGGTGGAGGTGCCGTGGGCGCTGATGAGATCGACGTCTTGCGGGGTCAGACCGGCGTCGGCCAGAGCCAGTTTGATCGAGCGAACGCTGCCGCGGCCGTCGGGATGCAGGTCCGTGACGCGGTACCCGTCGGCAGCCGCCCCGTAACCAAGGACTTCCCCGAGGATGCGGGCGCCGCGCTTGCGAGCGTGCTCCAGGTTCTCCAGGACGACCACGCCGGCGCCCTCGCCGATGATGAAGCCGTCGCGATCCTTGTCGAAGGGCCTGCTGGCTCCCCGCGGGTCGTCGTTACGCTTCGAGAGCGCTCCCAGCAGACTGTAGCCGGTCAACCCGAGCGGCTCGATACGGGAGTCGGCTCCTCCACTGAGTATGATTTCGCATTCGCCCCGCGCCAGCGTCCGGTAGGCCTCGCCGATGGCCTGGGTCGCCGACGCGCACGCCGTCGTGATCGTGTTGGAGAGACCCTGGCAGTTATAGGCGATGCTGATGTGCCCGGCCACCATGTTCGGCAAGTGCTTCAACAGCGATAGCGGGAAGAGGTGGTCCTTGCCTTCCGTGGCGAACTTGTGGAGGTCGAATCGGCCGTTGGCGTCCATCGAGCCGGCGATCGCGCTGGAGAGTTCGAAGAGGTTGGAGTTGACGATTCCGGCGCCCATGATGACCCCAAGCGCGGTCGGATCTTCCTTGTCGAGCGCCAGACCCGAGTCCTCGACGGCCATCTTGGCGGCGGCCAGCGCGAACTGGATGTTCTTGCCCATCAGTTTCAGGGCCTTGGGTTTGTCGACGTAGTTGCGGCCGTCGAAGCCCTTCACCTCCGCGGCGAAGCGCGTGGGGAAAGAACTGGCGTCGAAGCTCTTGATGAAGTCGACGCCCGACTGCCCCTCGAGCAAGCTCTTCCAGAACTCGGGGACTCCGATGCCGACGGGAGTCACGACTCCCATGCCCGTGACGACGACTCTGCGTCTGGCGCACGTTTCCAAGGTCACAATCCTCCCTCTGTCTGGCGAACCTCCGCCAGCGGGCGTTTCGCGAGAATGTCGAGGACACCCAAAGACTTGAGGGTGCTCTCGCGGGCGCGAGCGAACTCCTGAGTGTTGAAGACGGCGCCTTCCTCCTTGTCCAGCCGTAAAGCGGTAAAGAGGCCGATCATGAAACCGACCCGTTCGCCGTCCACGAGGGCCTCCGTCTCCATCCGGCAGTGGCCGCCCATCTCTTCGAGGAATCGTGCTCTGAGTTCGACGTGATCGCCGGGCCTCACGAGCCTGGGAAACTCGGCGGTTTCGATCTTGGCGAAGACCGTTTTGCGCTCGAAATCGAACGTGCTGCCGATCAGCATCCCGGCCGTCTGGGCCATCGACTCCATCAGGAGCGAGGGGGCGTAGGACGGCTCCAGCGCGGACGCCGGGTAGTAATCCTCGCCGAGAGGAATGTTCTTGAACGCGACGGCGCGCTCGCCTCTCACGATCTCGGCATATCGGTCCACCAGCACGTACTTCATCGGGTATCGCTTGCCGTCCTTCAGATGTTGGGCGCCAGCCCCAAGCCGCCGTCCACGGTGAAAACCTGCCCGGTGACGTAGGCAGCCAGGTCCGAGGCCAGGAAGGCCACCAGCCCCGCGACGTCCTCGGGCTGGCCGAAGCGTCCCAGGGGGATCTTTTCCATGTACTTGTCGCCGTGGCGGTTACGCAGGTCTTCCGTCAGCTCCGTCACGATCATGCCCGGGGCGACTGCGTTGACCGTGATGCCGCGAGAGGCAAGCTCCAGCGCAGACGCGCGGGTGAGGCCGTTGATGGCCGCCTTGGAGGCGACGTAGTTGGCCTTTCCTTTGCCGCCCCGGTCGCCCACGATCGAGCTGAGATTGACGATGCGCCCCTTGCGGGCCATCATCATCCCGCGCGCCACGGCCTTGGTGCAGTTAAAGGTGCCGCCGACGTTGACGGCGAGCACGCGGTCCAGCGAGGCGCGGTCCATCGTCATCATCAGGCCGTCCTCGTGGATGCCCGCGTTGTTGACGAGAATCTCGACGTCGCCCAGTTCGGTTGCGAC
Source organism: Candidatus Wallbacteria bacterium (assembly GCA_016199905.1). Classification (GTDB taxonomy): domain Bacteria; phylum Muiribacteriota; class UBA6191; order JACPRK01; family JACPRK01; genus JACPRK01. The sequence continues at coordinate 2,426 of JACQFU010000154.1, read as the reverse complement.
GGCGTCGACCATGTGCTGGACCTGAGCCTCCTCGGCGACATCGGCGCGCACGGTCATGCCGCGCCCGCCGGCAGCGCGGATCGTGGCGAGCACGGCCTCGGCGGCGGCGGCGTCCCGCGCGTAGTTGATCGCCACGGCGGCGCCTCGGGCCGAAAGCTCGCGGCAGATGGCGGCGCCGATGCCTCGGGAACCGCCCGTCACCAGCGCCACCTGTCCGGCCAGCTTCACGAGCCCACCTCGGAGCCAGCGCCGAGCAGATCCCGGCCGCCGAGACATTCGAAAGTGTCGATCAGCCGCTCCATCGCTCGGCGGATCGCCGGCCGCCCGGCGTCCAGCTCGCAGCGCCGCAGCGTGAAACGGGCGGAGGCGACCTTCTTGCCGGCTACCTTCACGGTGCCGCGGAAATCCAGGCCGTCGTTTCGCTCGACCTCGACGTCCATGACGCTGCCGGGCCGCACGTAGTCGGAAAAGACGACCCGCTCCATCCTGGCGACCGGGTAGTCGGCGGCCGGGAAGCCCTCCGTGGCTCGCGTGAGCCACTGGGCGCTCTGGACCATCGACTCCACCATCAAGACGCCGGGCATGATGGGGAAGCCCGCGAAGTGGTCTTCGTAGAGCTGCTCGCCGAAACTGGGCGCCTTGATGGCCCTTACCCGGGCGGGCGGGGCCATCTCGACCAGCCGGTCGATGAGATGCAGTGGCCTGAACATGAGTGCTGGAGCCGCGAAAAAACCGCAATCGAACAAAAGACACCGGTCGAAAACCGGGAGCGCAATTGTATCAAGCCGCGGCGCATTGCTCAAGCACTTTTTCGGCCCGAGGAGCGGAGATCCGGGGATCGGACCAGCCTGGGAGGCGAGAAACTTGCGAGTGCCCGGAATGCCAAGGGGCTCGTCCCTTGAGGACGAGCCCCTCGATGTGCCGGGCCAGGAGCCTGCGTAAGACTTCCTGGGGGTTGTTGGTCATCGCAAATTCTTCACCGTCGATGGTCACCCGGCCATCGCGGTGGACCTCCACGATCATGGTTTACCTCCGCCGCCTCGCTCTCTCTCTCTCGTTACCCTCCCTGCAAGTTGAGAATCGGCACCCGGCCGGCGGACCTTAGAGATTTTGCGGCGGCGGGGGCAGTTCCACGATCTCGAACCAGTACCGCCCCAGATCGCGAATGACCTCCACCAGCCCCGCGAAAGTGATCGGCTTGGTTATGAAGGAATTGGCACCGCAAGAGTAGCTTCGAGCGATGTCCTCGTCGGCCTTGGAAGTGGTCATGACGACAACAGGGATCTGACAGAAGGCCGGATCGGCTTTGATCTCCGCCAGTGCCTCACGGCCGTCTTTTCGAGGCATGTTGAGATCGAGCAGGATGATGCCCGGCCACGGAGCCGCGCCCGGAGCCGAGAATTCTCCCTCCCGGCGCAAGTACTCCAGCAGCTGCTCTCCGTTCTCCACGAACCGCAGTTCGTTGGCAAGGCGGCAACGTACAAAAGCCTTCTGCGTCAGCTGACGATCTTGCGGATCGTCATCCGCCATCAGGATGACCAGGGGTTGGTCTGCGTTCTTCATCTATCGGGCCTCGGAAGTTGGAATGCTTCACCGGAAGCGTAACGAGGAACGTGGCCCCCTGGCCAGGCTGGCTGCGGGCCGTGATGGCGCCTCCATGACGCTCTGCAATCTTGCGACAGATGGCCAGCCCGATTCCAGTCCCGTCGTACTCGCTGCGCGAGTGAAGACGCTGAAACATCACGAAAATACGGTCCAGGAACTTCTCGTCGAATCCGATGCCGTTGTCCTCGACCTGCAGGACGCAGGCGTCCCGCGAGCCCCCCAGTTCCACGCGCGCATCCAGTTGACGGATGCGAGCCTGCAGATCCGACACCACCTCTCGCGCGATTGCGGCCAGATCCACCTGGCTGAAAGGTTCGGCTCGGGTGTCGAGACGCGACAGCGACAGCAGGTCCTCGATCAACCGCTGCATCCTGCGTGCGGCACTTCGCATATGGTAGATGTATTGGCGCCCGTCCTGGCCGAGAGCCGGCCCGCACTCGTCTTCGAGCAGCTCACCGAAGGCTTCCACTTTGCGCAGCGGTTCTTGCAGGTCGTGAGAAGCCGCGGCAGCGAAGGCCTGAAGGTCGCGATTGCTGCGCTCCAGCTTGGCGCTGAACTCTCGCAGTCCATCCTGCGCTCTCTTGGCCTCGATCAGGTTCCGCGCCCGGGCGCGCAGCTCCTCTCCCAGGAACGGTTTGGTGACGTAATCGCTTGCCCCCTCGCGCAGCATCCTCACGCGGGTGTCGTCGTCGGCCTTCGCGGTCAACAGCACGTACGGAACGGCTGCCAGTTTCGAATGGGCCCGAATCTCTCTCAGCAGCTCGGTGCCGCCCATTCCCGGCATCATCATGTCGCTCAGGATCAAATCCGGTTCCTGGGCC
>JACQFU010000153.1 GCA_016199905.1 Candidatus Wallbacteria bacterium | reverse complement strand
GTCCCATGTAGCAGGCTGTGGTGCGGGTAGTGGAGCTTTCCTCAGAGGTCTCAAGGCTGAAGCGCAAAACAATTGGGACACGATGTTGATCCATTTCGAAAAGGCCGTCCGGTCCCAGCCCAGCAACTCTCCATAACTTATCCACGAAAAGTTGGTGCGGACCGAAGCCTCGTTTTTCCGCTCGAAGCAGGAGCGAGAGCATCTCGCCCGGAAGCCGCTTGGACTCCTCGGCCGCAATGCGAAACGTGTTGATGGCGCGAGCCACTTCGCCGCGGGCAAAGGTGATCGGCTTGCCCGCCTCCGCGACGATGGAGCGCGCGAACTCCTCGCGCCGCGTGTCGATACCGGCGGCGATGCCCAGCAACATCGCCTCGCGCTCGAAGCTCTGCAGCTTGCTCCCCCGTTCGAAGGCCTTCGCGGCGGCGGCGACGGCCTCCTCCAACTCGGCCGCCGTGGCCTGGTACATCTCCGCGACCACGCTGCCGTCAAAGGGGTTGCGCACCGCCGCGCGGTCGCCCGTCATCCGCCACTCGCCATCGATGAAGATTTTCCTGGGACCTGTCATCTGAGGGACCTCCAGAGACGAGGATACCCGAAAGCACGGTCCCGATGCCCGCAGGCGTAACAATGCAGCGCGCGCACCGGTAGTGAGTAGCGGCTACGCGCGGCCGCTGAGCCGCGAGGAGATCCCTTGCCTGGAACTCGGGTCCTATCGCTGTTGCTCCTGACGATTGCGCTGGTCGCCGGCCCGGCAGCCCCACCCTTGGGCGCGTGGGGGGCCTCGGCCCACATGCTGCTCACGACCGCCGCAGTCGACCATTTGCAAGGTCCGCTCGGCACCTTCTTCAAGGCCAACCGCAACTTCCTCATCTGCTACTCCATCCTGCCGGACGGCTGGTGGGGCAGCCCCGAGATGCTGCCTCAGCTCCCGAAGGGCCTCGAGAACCCGGCCGGCCCCAACGGCCCCAAGGAGATCGGGCGCCATCACTTCGCCGAGGATGCCGACCCCTACGTCGAAGCGAAGCCGCCACGGCAGGAGTTGGGCGTGTCGCCGATGGATCGGGCCGCGGCGCTGCAGGTCTTCAAGCTTTACGTCGACAAGCACGGCCAGGAGGCGCTGACCCGGTTCGGCAACGAGAACCACTGGTTCCACGGCGGACTGGCCGAACTGCCCGCGGCGATGCTCGAAAAGGCCGGCGAGCTGCCGTGGGTCATCGACGAGCGGCTCGACGATATGGCGCGGGCCCTGCGCGAAGGCCAGTGGAGCCGGGCGCTCTTCATGGCGACCGTGCTGGCCCACTACGCGGGCGACGCGCACGTGCCGCTCCACACGACGGTCAACTTCAATGGCCAGTTCTGCCCCAACCCACTCATCAAGGGGCTGCACCAGCGCTGGGAAGGCCGCGCCATCGAGTTGAACAAGGCCGAAGTCCGCAGTTTCCTGGCGCAGCAGGTGCGGGTCGCTCCGGCCTCGCCCGCGCTGCCCTCGGACCCGGCGGCACTGCGGGCGGCCCTCTTCCAGCAGATCGCCGAGACCTACCAAATGACTGACGACATCATTCGGGTCGACGACGAGCTGCTGAAGGATCGCCAGCCCGGCCGAGGCGACGACCAGGCCGCATACAGTCCTGAGTACTACCGCAAGTTCTACGAGCGACTGGGATCTGGAATCAAAGATCAGCTCCGGAAGGCAGTCGAGACGGTGGACGGCCTCTGGACGATCGCCTGGGAGCGGGCCGGCCGCCCGCAGCTCCCGCCCGGCTCCGTCGAGACGCCGCCGCTGGTGGTCATCGACTATCACAACGGCCGAATCGTCCCCTTCGACCCAACGCACGGGCCGTGAGACGAGCGAACTTCTCGCAGGCTGGTGTGCGGCGATGGGCGAAGACAGCTTCTCGGGGTACGCGCTCCGCGCGGAGTTGCCGGCGCTCCGATCGGAGCTGAGACGGTTCTCCGCCGTCCAGGAGAATCTTGGACGAGAAGTGGAGATCCGGGTCCTCGCCGCTCCCATCGCCGAGGGGGGGAACGCGCACCTGCGATTCCGGGAGGAGTGTCGAGCCCTGGCGACCCTGGAGCACCCGGCGGTCATCAAGGTCCTCGACGTCGGCGTCACGGGCGGCCGCGTGTTCTATGTGACGGACCTCAGGCGCGCTCGCTCGCTTGCCGCGCTGCTTGCCGACGAGGGCGGCGCCCTACCCTCTTCTCGAGCCTTCAAGATGGCGCTGGAGATCGCCGACGGCCTGGTCCATCTGCACCAGCATCGGCTCTTGATGAGACGGCTGGACCCCGACGCCATCTTCCTCAACCTGGAGACCGACCACTTCTATCTGGGCGACTATTCGCTGCTCAAGAAGCTGGGCGGACCGTCGATGACGGAGGCGGGCGTCGGACAGTTCGAGGGGCTGCCCGGGTTGCCCGAGGGAAGGGCCCTGGCCGATCTGGACGCTCGATCGGACCTCTTCCTGTTCGGCGCGGTGCTGTACCAGAGCTTCACGGGCCACGATCCGCGGCCTGAGCTGACTGCCGGAATCCGTTCCAAGGAAGAGCCGCCGCTTCTGCCCGCAAGCGCGCAGCGGCCCGAGCTGCCAGCGGCACTCGACGCCGTGCTCGCGCGCGCGCTGTCGTTCGCTCCGGAGAAGAGACCCGCCACGGCGGCGGAGATGCTCGAGCTGCTGAGCAAAGCTCGTGAGGGCCTCCGCGTTCGCGAGGCAGTCGACTCGAGCCTGGCCTCCGGAATGCGCGCGGCGACGCCTCCTCCTCCCAGGCCAAAGGGTACCCGACGCACGGCAGCCGGCGGCGAACCGGACACGACCTCTGCGGTGCGCCGGAGCATCCGTCCTGGAATCCTTGGAGGTGTGATTGCGCTCGCGGTGATCGGATACGGCTTGGTGGGTCCGCGGAAGGCGCCGGAGGCCGCGCCAACGACCGTCCAGCCTCGACAATCCCCGCAGCCGGGCGCGGCACGGGCGGCTGCTCCCACCCAGGAAGACTTTGCGCGTCTGGCGCAGGAAGCGGAGTCGGCGCCGACGAGCAGCGAGAACTTCCTCCGGCGCTGGAATGTCGCGCATCGCTACCTGAGCGAGTTGCCCCGGCAGCCCCGAGCGGCCGCCGAAGACCCGGTGGCCAAGCTCCTGGCATTGCGATTTCAGTACTTTCGGGAACCCGCCGCGGCGTGCAAGGCGCTCGACCGGGTGATCGCTTCCGGGGCCATGCCGGCGGGACGCGGCCCGTGAGGCCGAACAGGTGAACACGGAATCCGGCAGGCCGTTCCCGCAGATCGGCCCGTACATCATCCTGGAAGAGCTGGGGCGGGGCGCGACGGCGCAGGTGTACCTGGCAAAGGACCAACGCGACGGCCGGCAAGCGGTGCTCAAAGTGCTCACGGAAGTCACGTCCATTCAGCACCAGAAGAGGTTCGCCAGAGAGGTGATTGCATTGCGAGGTCTGGTGCACCCCTGCATCGTGCGAGTCCTGGACGCGGGCTCCGCCGGCGGGCGGCCTTGGTACGCGATGGAACGTCTGGAGCGGCGGCCGCTGGACCGCGTCCTGCGAGAGCGATTCGACGCCAGTTCCTCCATCGTCCAGCTCTCGGAAGCCAGGCAGACTCTGTGGGACGTCGCATCGGCACTTGCTTTCGCCCACGAACGAAAGGTCGTCCACCGGGACCTGAAACCCTCCAACATCCTCGTAGACGCCGAATTCCACGCGACGTTGATCGACTTTGGCGTGGCCCGGCTGATGCGCGAAGACATCACGAAGCTGACGGCGACCGGCGACTTTGTCGGCACTCCATCCTATGCGGCGCCCGAACAGCTGGAGACGGGGACCGCCGACTTCCGCACGGATATCTACGCCTTCGGGCTGCTGGGATACGAGCTACTGGCCGGCAAGCTGCCTCTCGCCGATCTGCCTCCGATCGAGATGATCCGGCGCCGCGCCCACGAGCCGCTGCCTCCGGCGAGCTCCATCAATCCCACGATCCCGCCCGGCGTCGACCGTCTGCTACTGCATTGCCTGGAGGCGGACCCGACACGGAGATATCAGGGCATGGGCGACTTGGTCGCCGATCTGGACTCGGCCTTCGCGGGCGGCAAGCCGGTCATACCGGCCAGCAAGGCCCGCGCGCCGAGCGAAGCCCATCGCCCTTCGGCGGCGCCCGCGCCTGCAACGGCTGCCGGACGCTGGACCGGAATCGCCATCGGCCTGGCCTTGGCGGTCGTAGCCGCCGGTGCGGCCTGGAGCTGGCGGGCGCGGCTGTCGCCCGCTCCCCATGCGCTGGATGGACAGCCCCGGAGTGAGGACGCACTTGCTCAGGGCCGGCTCGATAGGCTCTTCGTGAGCACGACGGCTACGGCGGCCACGATCCGGCTTCGAACACCCGAGCCGGCGATCGCGCGCCTGATCTACAAGGGGCCCGATGGGCGCGAGCTGGAGACGGAGGCCGATGGCGAACCCTCGCCGGAGCACGCCGTGTCGGTCGAGGGGTTGCAGGCGGGATCGGAGTATCGCTACAAGATCGTCCTCGAAACGCCGGCCGGCAAACGGTGGGCGACTTCGGACCAGTTGTTTCTCACGAAGCCCTCGCGCTGAGCGGCAGCGACGCCTGCAGCGAAGTCCTGTAGTATCCTCTTCCCGATGTCCTCGATCCGGATCAGGCTCTTCGCCGTGCTGCGCGACCGCTTCGGGGCGGAGTTCGTCGCTCTCGACTTGGCGCCCGGCACGACGGCCCGGGCGCTCCTCCAGCGGCTTGCGGTGCAGTACCCGGACCATGCGCGCCACCTGTCGACCTGCCGCGTCGCGGTGAATCACCGATTCGCTTCGGACACGGAGGTCGTGGCACCGGAGGACGAGGTGGCCTTGATCCCGCCCGTGAGCGGAGGTTGAGCCGCGTGGAAGAGCGCATCCGGGTCGAGCTGGTTTCGACGCCCATCCGCATCGAGGACGTGATGGCCGGGCTGGAGGACCCTTCGTCCGGCGCGGTCACGCTCTTCCTGGGCCGGGTCCGCGACCACCACGAAGGGCACGAGGTCCGCTCGATCCATTACCAGGCGTACGCGGAGATGGCCTTGCCCGTGATGGGTTCCATTGCCGAGGAGACGCTAGCGAAGTTTCCAGTAAGCCGGATCGCGATCTTGCACCGTGTCGGCCACCTGCAGGTCGGCGAAGTGAGCGTGCTGGTAGCCGTCGCCAGCGCTCACCGAGACGAGGCATTCCGCGCGTGCCGTCACGGCATCGACCGCATCAAGCAGGACGTGCCGATCTGGAAGAAGGAAGTCCTCGCCGACGGCACCGAGGAGTGGGTGGACGCGCGGTGCGGTGGCGAGACGAGAGGCTGAGGGTTCGAAGCACTTTTCAGGCAAGTCCGCTTGCCCGGGTGAGGCCTTACTCCTCCGCCTGCTTCTTCTTGAAGGCCTTGTAACTGGTCCAGCCAACGAAGAGGATGGCGGCCTCGAAGGCGGCCCAGACCCAGACCTGCCACGGGATGTAGCCGGCCTGGTCGCCGCCGGCATAGCTGTGCAGGCCGACCAGGAAGTAGTTCACGCCGTACCAGCAGAACAACACGTTCTGCCAGGCGAGGATCGCGGCGACTGTGGTGCCGAATCCGCCGATCGCATTCACAATGCGCGCGTGGACGATGGCCAGGTAGCCCAGCAAGCTGATGAGCGCCCAGGTCTCCTTGGGGTCCCATCCCCAGTAGCGGCCCCAGGATTGGTTGGCCCAGACGCCGCCCAGAATCGTGCCGGTGCCGATGAAGAGCACCGTGACCTGGATGGCGTGATAGAGGTACTTCTCGATGTTCTTGAGCGAGGGCGCCGAGCCCTTGTTGATGACGAAGACCGCCAGCCAGAGGTGAGCCAAGCCCAGGCAGAGCGTGGCTGCCGCGTAGCCCAGCGTGATCGTCAGCACGTGGATGATGAGCCAGTAGTTGGAGCGCAGCACGGGCACCAGCGGCGACACGTAGGGATCGAGGCTGACGAAGTCGGAGAGCGTCAGGATGCCCGCTCCCAGCAACGTCGCCGAGAGTCCGAAGAAGCGTGCCCGGTGGACCAGCTCGAAGATGAGCGCGAACATGTTGATGCCGAAAGGCACCCAGAGCATCGTCTCGTAGACATTGCTGACAGGCGGACGGCCGCTGATGAGCACGCGCAGCCCGATGCCGTAAGCGTGGACTGCGAAGCCCGACAGGGCCAGCGCTACGGCCAGCTTGTACATCCGGCGAGGCGGCACGGTGTTGCAGGCGAGGAACGCCAGGAAGGCGAGGCCATACAGGATGCTGGCCTTCTCGAAGGGCCGGAACTTGTGGTACCAGACCTCGCGGTCGATGGTCTTGGCCTCGGGGTAAGGCAGCTTCGAGACGGTCTTGAGCCGAGAGGCCAGCTCGCCGGCGGCTTTATTGAACGCCGCAGCGTCGCTCTTGACGAACGCTGCCGACATGGCGGAGATGGCCGCCTTGAGGGCCTCGTCCTTGGTCTCGCTGAGGGCCGCCCACGCAGCTCCCGGATCGGTTTCGTGAGGAACCAGCTTCCAGCCCTGGCCGTCCACCTGGTTTTCCAGGATGGAGAGGCGGTGATACAGGACGACGGCCTCCTTCTCGAGACGCGGAAGCTTGTCCGGCTCCTTGCCGCTCTTGCGGACCTGCTCGAGCAGGTCGTTGTAGGCCTTGTTGTTGGCCAGCTCGGAGGCGGCGAGGAACTTGACCTCGCGCTTGACGCCCAGCTTCTCCTTGAGCGGGAGGAAGTCGATGGAGATCACCGGCACGTCGGACCACTTCTTGAAATCGAAGGCGAAGTCGAGAATCAGGGCGACCGGATCGCGTCCCTGGAAAACCTCGGAGCCGGTCAGGAAGCGAATCGACTCGCGAGCGTACGTGTCGAACGGCTTGATGCGGCCGTTGTCGAGCATCGGCACCCGCGCGATGGCGGCAATGTCGGTACCCTCGGGAGCAGCCGCCGCCGCCCCTGGAATCAGGGAAAGGGCGAGCAGGACGGGGAGCCAGCAGGTTCTGAGGTTCATTGCGCCCTCTCTTTCTTCAATCGTGCCTGGTCCCAGCGAGCCAGATAGGGTTTCGCGTAGAACATCAGGAGCATGCCAAGAGTCATGAAGATGTATCCGATGTAAGTGGGCCACTTGCCCGGGTCTCGCGAGACCGAAAGCACGGTGGTGTAGGTGTCCCCCGGGATGTAGCTCGACTGGAAGAACGTGTATCCGCGGTAGAGCAGAGGTTCGTTCATCGAGATGACGATCTCGTCGGAACGGCCTTGTTCGGCGTCCTTGAGGAGGACCTTGCTCTCATAGGTCGCGGATTGCGTCGAGCCCGGGTATTTGTCTTCCTTGAACTTCAGGAGCGTGAGAGAGAAGGGCAGCTCGTAGCGGTCGCCCCTGTAGAGCAGGGTGAACTTCTTGCCGCCGGCCTCCAGCTCTCGACTCTCGCCCCAGGGAAGCCAGACACCCGCGCCTTCGCCGCTGTCGGGCACGAGCTTCACGTGGACTGCCGGGTTGCGGGCCTCGTCGCCGCCATTGACCGGCTTCTGAGCGACGCGTGTCCCCTTCATCACTTTCTTGACGGTGAACTGGATGCGGCCATTCATCAAACCGATGGCCTTGCCGACCTCCACGTCGCCCGTGCCCGCAGCCTTTCCGCCGGCCCGCAGGGAGTAGACGAGCTTCTTCTTGTCGAGCCAGAAGAGCGACAGCCGATTGTCGGGCTGCTTGCCGCCGGCGCCTTTGAAGACGTACTTCGCCCGGTAGAGCATCTGCTTCTTGCCGTGCTGGAGACTGAAATCGGGATAGTTGGCGAAGGCGATGTCGGGCATCTTGCCGTCGGGTCCATCGACCATGAAGGCAACTGCGGGATTCTCGGGAGCGCCGGGGCGATCGCTGAAGTCCTTGCCGGCCATCGTGAAGTTCACGAAACTCTGTTTGATAACGACCTGAAGTTTCTTGCCGCCCAGCGTGATGTCGGCCGTCTTGCCATCTTCGGCCGGAACCTCGGCGGTGTCCTTCCCGTTGGGATCCGAGAGAACCAGGACATTGGAGCCCGCGGGCTTGGCGGATGCCTCGGCGGGAATGGCGCCGGCGGCCTCTGCGAGCCGGACCGTGAGCGGCCCCATCTCGACGCGGTCCTTGTCGGGGATGCCGAGAGCGAGGAAGCCGTCTGCATCGGTGCCCATCGCGGAGAGCTTGAACTCGACAGCCGGATCGTCGCCGGCGCCGCCGGGCTCGATGGACTGCTCGAACTCCAGGTCGGGCCAGTACTTATCCATGACGACCGTCATGCCT
>JACQFU010000170.1 GCA_016199905.1 Candidatus Wallbacteria bacterium | reverse complement strand
CCTGGAAGGCGTTGAAGATGGGCCCCAGCGTCAATCCTTCCACGAACGTGAACAGGAAGAGAGCGCCGACGTTGAGGACCGGAACAGTCCGCACGGCCGCCGCCAGGAATAGCAGGAGCAAGCTGACCAGCGAGAGAGCGCCGCTGTAGCGGAACCCCATGCTCATGCCGACAGCCGAGCCGGCCGCGGCGACTCCGAGGCTCGCGATGAACAGCGCATAGACCTTCGCCATGAACCCGGATCTCTCCTGAACGAGATTGGCACTCAGCGCTTGTGGGAATCCCATGGACCTCGACCTCCTGGCACGGTCCGCTCCGTCCGGAGCGGCTTTGCTACGAGATCAACATATCGCCTGGGCGCGCCGCGCGCAAGGCACAGGTGGCCCGGGGGCAGATCCCCGAGCTCTTCGCCGCTGCCTTGCCCCCCCCTGTACATCAACTGCTTCAGAGAACCGCCGCGGCGCCCGTCCTTCTACACGCTGCTTGCTACTCGCTACTGCGAGCGAAGCCCGCCCTGTGTTACGATGGCGTCCCGGGGCCCCGGCGGGGCAGTGCGGCATTCCCTTTGATCCGAAACCCGAAGCGAGACACGACGCATGCTCTCGACCGAAGAGCTAGACGGTATCCTGATAATCCGCTGTCATACCGATGTAGTGTATGAGAAGGCAGAGGACTTCAAGTCCTCGCTCAATCGTTTGCTGGGAGAAACTCCCAGGAAGGTCGTTCTGGACCTGGAGGACGCCCGCTACCTATGCAGCACCGCGCTGGGGACGATCGCCAGCACCTACAGCCGGCTTCGCGAAATCGGAGGAGACATGATCCTCTCCGGGCTCACAGCCGAGGTTTCGCGACTGCTCTCCGTGACACGCCTGTCCAAGGTCATCCGAACCGCCGAGGACGCCAAGGACGCCGTGCATCTGCTGGCGGCCGGAGCAACCTGAGCCGCCCTAACAGGACAGGCCGGGCACCTCGACCCCACGCCCTGCTGCCGGCCGCGCGCCGGGACAGGGCCTGACCCGATTGCCGTCCCGCATGAACGCGACCGTCGTCGAAGAAGCCGGCCAGACCACCGTCGTGCTCGCCGACGACATCGTCACGGACAACGTCGAGGCTTTCCGGCAGTTGATGGACGACGTCCTCGAGAAGCGCTCGACGCTGCCGCTGGTGCTCGATCTGGGCAGAATCGACTACCTCTGCAGCGCGGGCGTAGGCGTCATCGCCGGAGTTCACCGTACTTTGAAAGCGAACCACACGGAGCTGATCGTGAAGGACCCGTCCGAGCGCGTCTCGCGTCTCCTCATGGTCACTCGCCTGGACACCCTTATCCGGGTGGTCGGTGGCGTCAAACCCGGAGTCGTGCCCAGATAGTCCAATGGAAGAATCGAAACGAGTCAAGATCCTGCAGTTCGTTCAGAACGCACTGCTGTTCGGCGACTCCGTGGTCGTGCCGACACACATCGATCGGCACCTCATGGCCTTCGCCGACGAGGAATTCGGGCAGAACTGGATCGAGGCCCAGGAGGTCGTCGATGTCCTGGCCACCGGCCTTCGATCCATCCTTCAATCGCGAGGATCGACGGAGCCTCCCGCCTACGACCTGGGCAGTCTCATGGCCCACCTCTTCGGCATCGGCCCGCTCCACTTCCACAAGGTGCCCTTCCTCCTCCGCAACCTGTTGCGCAAGTCCGTCTTCAAGAACCAGTTGCGCATCCTGGATCTGGGAGCAGGGGTGGGCATCTCGACGCTGTCGACCATCTACTTCTTCGAGCTGCTGGCCAACTCGACGCGTCTGGTCACCGGCGTGCAAGAGGAGGTTCACCTGACGTTCACGGCGCTCGACAGCCTGGACGAGGCGCTGCGCCTTTACCAGAAGCACATCCAGGGCTATCGCCCGGTGTTCCCGGAGGTCCAGGTGGATGTCGCCAGCCCGATCCAGGCGACGCTTTCGCCGGACCCCGACTCGCTGGCCAACACGCTGGGCCGGGATCGCTACGACCTGATCTTGGCCAGTCACGTCCTGGGTGAAATGCGCAAGCTCGGCATCACGCAAAGGGCCAAGCTGCTGGCCGAGCTGGGCAAGTACCTGGAGCCGGGCGGCTCGATCCTGTTCGCGGAGTCGGCTTCCAGCGCGATCCCCTCGGAGATGAACCAGCTCAAGGCCCGCGCCGTGGGCGAGGGTCTCACGCTCTTCGCGCCCTGCTCCAACGCCTGGGAGAAGCCCACCGGCCGGCAGTGCTACTCGTGTGGCAACGTCAGTTTCGAGAAGGTGCGGCGGCCGAACATCGCCGACATCATCGGCACCGTCTGCGAGGACTACTCCTTCGACCAGCTGGCGGCCAACAACTCGTGGGTCTTCGGCATCCTGCGCGCCGACGATGTCATCCACCACTCCCAACTGGAGATCGGCAGCGGACTCTTCACCAAGCTCGCGGCGTCGCCCCAGGCCGAGAACGGCCGCGCCACCGTCTACGGCGCCGTCGCCAAGCTGGAGGTGGGCCGGGTCGACAACGAGCCCTACTTCAAGCTCTGCGATCAGACCTGCGGCAGCGACGTGGCCTGGCTCAAGTTCGCCCCCGAGGTGGGCGTCCCCGCCCTGGAGAACGGCGACGTGTTGGAGCTCGAGAACGTTTCCGTCGTGCCCGCCAAGGGAGGCAAGAACAAGGTCTTCCTCGTCGTCGACGGCGAGACCCGCATGCGAAACCTCTCGCGCGACTTCCGGCTGCTGCCGAGCAAGCACGTGCTGACGCAGGAGGTCGTGGGATGATCGGCAAGGAATCTCTCGACTTCCTCCTGGAGCAGGTGTTCCGCCAGGAGGCGCTGACCGACGGCGAGTTCGAAGAGCTGACCCTGGTGCTGATGCGGTCGGGGACCACGTTCTCGACCCAGGCCACGGCCAAGCTGTACCTGCTCGGCGCCGTGCTCCCCGGCGTGACCGTCGGGTTCTACGGCGAAAAGGAAGCGGCCAACTACATCCTGGAGAAGCTGCGCGCCGAGGGCCTGGGCAACGCCGACATGATGGCGCCCGACGCCGACAAAGCGACTCGAAAGACCTTTTTACTCCGGATAGAGACCGGTCTCGTGAAGGTCGCCCTCCTCCCCGCCACACTCGCCTCCGATCCGGCCATCCCCGACGCCCTCGGACGCATCGAATCCCTCCTCGGCTTCAACTTCGCCTTCGCCGATCTCTCCACCTTCGCCGAAGCCGGCGCCGCCACGGTCGCCATCGGCCAACTGGCGAGCGTCCTGGGCGCCGCCCCGAGCGCGTTCTGGTTCTCGGCTCAGGCTCCTTCGGCGATCGGCGCCGACGCCGTGGCCCGGACGGTGCTTCGCGTGCCGACGCCGGCGGCCTCGGCGGCCACCAGGCCCGGAGCCGTCGCGGCGCCCGCGACCATTCCGTCCACGGTCCCGGGCGCCTCGACTCGCGCGGAAGGCGATTCGACTGCGTTTCGCACTCCAACGGCCAAGGCGCCCGCCATCCGGGTCCCCGGAGTCACGGCCGAGGAGCAGGCCGAGCTGCTCAAGCCTCTCCTGTCCCCGCCCGAGCAGCCCGACGTCGAGGAGGGAATGAAGACCGCGCTGCGAGAGCCCCTCTCTCCGGAGCAGCTCGCTCTCTTGCAACAGCTCGACGGCCTGGGCGGAACATCCCAACCCGCAGGAGCCGCCGACTCCTCCGAGTCCGATCTATTGAGCGCCGTCAACGTCGCCCTGGGCAGCGGCTCGGAGTCCCAGGACCTGGGCGGCTTCGGACTGGCAGGCGCCCAGTCGGATCCCACGCTCGCACACGAGCAGCAGATGGCGGGACTGCTCGACGACGACCACGGCCCGGCCGCCGGCGCCGACAGTCTGTTCGCCGATTTCGAGACGGCCCCGGTTGCAGAGACCGAGAACCTGCTTGCGGGCTTCGACGAAGGCCCCTCTCTGAGCGGCGACCTCTTCGGGGACGCGGCCGGCAACAAGGCTGCAGGCGATCTCTTCAGTCCGGATCCGGGCCCGGGGCCGATCGAGAGCGCGCCCGCGGGGTTCGACCTCATCGAGCCGGACGAACCGGAAGACAACATGTTCACCCCCGCTTCCGGCGCGGAGTCCGACTTGCTTGCCTTCGCGCCTGACGGTCCGTCCACGGCCTCCGGTCTCGACTTGGCTCCCGTCAAGCCGCCATCGGCGACCGCAGGGCTGGCCACAGGCTCCAGCCTCGGCTTCGAAAGCCTCACGCCGTCGAAGATCGTCGAGGCGCCCGCACCGGAAGCTTCGCCTGCCGGGCTCGCTACCGGAACCGATCTCTCCTTCGACGACATCGTGCTGCCCGGGCTCGAAGACCTGGGCGCCGACGCAGCCCTGGCCACAGGCTCCGGTCTCGACTTCGAGAGTCTCACGCCCTCGAAGGTTATCCCGGCCCCCGCGCCGCCGGCACCCGTTCCGCCGCCCCCCCCCGCCTCCGCCATACCCAAACCAGCTCCGCCGCCGCCCGCCGCAGTGGAGCCCCCTCCCCCGCCGATCTTGGCGATCTCCTCCCCCGAGGACGAGTTCCTGCCGCCTTTGGAGGAGGAGGCTCCCGCCGACGCCGCTCCGGAGGACCTGG
>JACQFU010000169.1 GCA_016199905.1 Candidatus Wallbacteria bacterium | reverse complement strand
TGAGACGCACCCCCGATCGAGAAGGATCCAGAAGGAATTACATTCGTCCATTCAGACGACGGGATACAGAAGGCCGTCACGACATCGCGGTGGGTCAGTTCCCCGCCGCCGATTTTGCTCTGTTCGAGACCTCAGCCTCCGGCGGAGTGGGTCAGCATTTCGCCGCCGGGTGGGTCAATCAGACTCCGGCGCTAACACCTTCGATGGCTCGACGCAGAACTTGGGCCAGGTGCAGTGCCAATCGATCCGGCGCCTCTGCCGACCGGAGATCCTCGAGTTGAGCTACCTGACGGGTCTCGAGCTCTCGGAGCCGTGCTTCGACGGCTGCAGTGAGCAGCGTCTCGTACAACCCCCGCGCCAGGCCACTCATCGTTTGGAGTCTAACGGAAACCCGCGGGACACTACTAGCCCCTCTCGGGTCGATGTCTCCTCCGACTTACCGATGCTCGATCCGCAACCAGGGACCCGGGGGAGTCCATTGCAGTTCGAATGACTGCCCATCAGCCAGGGCGGCTACTGGTGGCAGCAAGAACGCTCGTGCAGCTTCAACGACCTCTGCCAATGACGTCGGGGCCGAGAGTCGACTCCTGCGCAAGAAACTCCTCCATTGGGCTTGCTTTGCGGGATTGCCCGAAAAGGTCGAACTCAGCCCCGGAGGTTCTTGTGTCGGAAGGGGCGTTCGCCTCCGCTCGAAGACGGATTGAATGGCCCTAACGAGAACAGCTCCGTCGAACTGCCGGATCTGTGCCAGCATCGCGATGTCGTGATAGTCCTTCAAACGGGTGTTGGCGAGATCGCGTGTGATGATGGCGTGGAGCTTTTCGTCGACAACGCTCTCTGGCGTGTACCCGAGCAAGTGCGGATGTGAGTCATCTAGCAAGACTGGATAATCGATCCATCCCGCTGCCGGGACGATCGCATCTCCGAACCCCACGTCGACTTGCATGGCCAGACGTGAATTTCCTAACGTTCCCGAGAACCGAATCCGCACTCCGGGGTAGTCGGTTGCCAGGGTGATCCTCTCGCCCACCACACTTGTCGGGTCAAAACGTATTCCGTCGTCGGGCACGTCCAGAAGTAAGCAGTCTCGAAGCATCCGCATGATCTCGTCGACGGAGTTCGTCACGCGGCCCAGTAGATCGATGTCGCGAGTGGCACGTGATGATGCGCCAGTCCACACGACAAGCATCAGGGCTCCCTTGAGTACGAACTTTTCCACATGGGGCGAACAACCGAGCCTGAAGAGAAATCGCTCCATCGCGTAGTGGTGCTCCAGGTCGTTGAAGGATCGCCCCGACTGTCTCGCAAGGTTGAGCAGCCGCTCATGCAGCGAGTGAGAAACGTTTGCCTGCTTCCTCTTCACGACCAGATCGCCTCAAGGTAAGGCAGCATTATCTTCTCGACCCGACAAACCCTGGCGTAGCGGAGAACCCCATCTGGTTTCGTACCTTTGCGCTCCAGGCAGAATCTTAACGCTTCCAAGGCAACCTCGAGACCGATCTTGTTCCGGAACTTGAAGCAGTCGGCTACCGTCTTGGCCGGGTTGAATACCCGCACGGTTACGCCATCAATCGTGTGCGTCTCCACTCCCTCAACAAGGCAGGCGCCGGAGTACCGGAAGACTCGGACAGGAGGATGCTGTATCCGAGGCTGGCGAACGAGGCGCGGCAGAGCGATTGAGACCTCGTGCGGAATCTGGGTGGTTATTTCATGAAATGCCAGTGCCGAGATCAAGCACACCACGGCCTGTGGTGCTCGCAGCGCAACTGCTATCAGATCAGGGGCGGAGAGCGGAGGCAGATCGGCAAGCCGATACACTCCGCGAGTGACCGGTACTACCGCTCCAGAATCCCGCAGGGAGTACCACGTCCGCGGGTGTATTCCAAGTGCGATCGCCTGCGATGTTCGCAGTAGTCCACCGTGCCGTCGCAGAATTCCGATGGCAACCGTCTCGGCGGTCGAAGTCTGGACTGACATCAAGGATAATATTGCCTACAATTACGTTTACTTGTAAACATGTTTATCCACCTTGCCTGCCCTCCATTGTTGAGCTTCTTCTGCATCGCGCAACGAGAAGATGGGTTACTGACTTGCAAATCAGTCAGCAAATCAGTCACCCCCGGTTCGAATCCGGGTGCCGCCTCTAGGCTCTGGGAGAGGGAAAGCTGGAGTACAGCGTCGTCGATAGCCTCCGTCTGATGGGGCGCACTCTCGACAACGTCGAGGTTCACTGCCACGACCTCGAACCTCAGTTGAAGGTTCGAGGCGTCATCGGCATCGACATCCTCCGCCAGGGCGAACTGCGCCTCAACCTTCCACGGGGTCTTGTCCAGCTCGAATGGGCGGCGCCGTGAACCTCAGGGCCTACCCACGAACTTCCTCTTGCGAATCTGCATCGCCCCGCCCCCTGTTTCCGCCACCTTTCCCGTATCGATGCGGCGTGATCCCAGGTTGATGCCACCCCCTGCCAAAACCAGCCGGAAACGGGCGGAAACCGCCAGCGTTGCTTGGCTGTGGGAGCGAACCGCGAAACGCTCGAGTCGAAGGCATTCGAGACGCGGCTCCGGCAACCCCTCTCGTTGCCCCAGCCCCGTCAGAAAATCGGCGCACCTGCTGGGTAGCCTCTGGGTCAGTCGACGAATTCTTCGGCGCTGCCAGAGGGAGGGAGGGCTCAGCGGCGCTCGGCGCGGTCCCGCGATCTGCCGCCGCCGGGTGGCAGAGGAACGCGGACGGCGTCGAACGAGCCGGTGCCGGCCGTGGACGCGTACAGAAGGCCCGACGAGGTCAGGAAGAGATGGGGATTGCGAGGCCAGAGCGGCTGCTGCGCGGCCCCGTGGGGCAAGCGCTCGATCAGCCGAAGGGGCACTTCGGCGAGTTGCGAGAACTCTCCGCCGTGGCTCGAACCGAACGCCCTCAAGGAGGGCCTGTCCTTCTGGGGTTCCGTGACGCCCGCCACGACTACCTCATCGCCATCGACTGCCAGGTCCCAGGTTTGTGCGATTCTCCCTGGCGGGCTGCCCCGTGCTGTTCTCGTCCCGGCCGTTGCGTCCGAGGACAGCTGTAGCTTGCGCGGTCCGATCCAGGTCACGCCGGCATCCGGTGTCCAGCAGATCGAAGCGAACGTGCCAGTTGCTGCGGGCAATGCCTCAATCGACATGATGTAGATGGCGCTCTCGGACGCCGCCATCGCCACGCGGAGAGGCTCGTGCCCCTGCAACCACGGGACTTCACGGGCCTGGGCCGTCACCACGCCGGTCACGGGAGCCACGGCCAGGGCGAATTTCTCCAGCGCCGAAGCCGGATGGCCCAAGATAGCCAAGTTCCCCTCTCTGCATCGGGCGACCGAGACAGGCTGCCCGATTTCGCTCACCTTGCACCTGAGGTTCGGGCGGTCCTTGCCGATCGTGAACCTCATGCAGACGAGGCCGCCGCTCTTGTCGCGTCGGACGAAGTCCGCACCGTCACGGTCGGCCAGAAGGAGAGAATCGCTGGTCAGCACCTCCCGGGCGCTCCAAGCCGTCGTCCACGTCGTTCCTGCATTGGAAGAATGCAGCAGCTCCCAGTTTTCCAGTGGAATCTCGCCGGACCGCGCCGAGAAAGCGCGGCCGGTCTTTCGCGAAAGCAGGGCAGCGCAGGCCAACCAGAGGTTTGCTCCGTCCGCCGAGGCCAGGAGCGCTGTCCCGGGCTTCGTTCCGCCGATGTCTCCCGGCGGGCCCCAGGTCGCACCACCGTCATTGCTCGCACAGGTTTTCAAGTCGCCGTAGTTGCACTGGCTTCGATAGAAGAGCGCGGCGCGACGCCCGGCCAGGGTCCATGCAAACGAGCCCGGCGCCGAGCATCCGGAGGCGACGCAGACGCCCTCGCCTCCGATTTCACCAAGGACCACCGCCGCATGGAAGCCGAGCATGAATAGGACCGCGGCGGCGAGCGGCGCCACGTGTCTCCGGGCATGCGTTCTTGCTTGCGGCATGTCGTTCCCCAGGGTATCGCACCTGTGCTGGCCATGTCGGCCATCCGCCCAACTGCTAGCCCGGTTTCGGCTGCACGTCTGCCTGCGCGAAGGAAAGAGGAGCGGTCATGGAGCTAGGCTGCCAGTAGGTCATCGGGCTACGGGTACGACCTTGCTGGGCGGAAGCCGAGGCCGACGAAAGGCGCGCTGGGCTCGAAGAGGAAGCGATTGGTCGTGCGGAGTTTCTCGATCTCGTACGTCCACGAGCCGCCGCGCACGACGCGATAGGTGCCCGACGGCGGGCCCTTGGGGTCCTGCGCCTTGTCGCCCGTGATGCGCGCGTAGTAGGTCAGGTCGTAGAAGTCGGCGCACCACTCGGCGACGTTGCCAGCCATGTCGAAGGCGCCTATCGGCGAGACGCCGCGCGAGTAGGAGCCGACCGGGCGGGCGTACTTGTCGGCCTCCTTCAGCCCGCAGCGCAGTTCGCCGTACTTGCAGAGGCCGGCGCCTGCAGGATCCTCGTCTCCCCACGGGAAGGTGCGGCCATCAGTGCCGCGAGCGGCGAACTCCCACTCGGCCTCGGTTGGCAACCGCAGGCCCGCCCACGCGCAGTATGCCGAGGCGTCGGCGAAGTTCACGTTGCAGACGGGGTGCTTGTCGGTGATCCATTGGGGCCGCTCCGGCACCGAGTGGCGCGTCTCGGAGCAGAACTGCAGGTACTGGCCCCACGTGACCTCGTACTTGCTGATGTAGTAGGCGGAGAGCCGGACCTCGTGCGCGGGTTTCTCGGAGGCGACGCTGTCGCCCCGGCCCATCGTGAATGTCCCTGCCGGCACCTGGATCAGGACGCTCTTGTCCTTGATGTTACGGTAGCAACTGTAACCCTCGCCGTTCTGCCCCAGCAGCGATAGCCCGCTCGGCGCCGTGACAACCGGCACCGGCGCCATCGAGCCGCCGGTCGCGGGAGCGGGCCCGACGAGCTCCCCGGGCTTCTGGTTCGCCTCCTTGCCCGCCTTGCCTGGGGCGGGCTTCACGCCGCCGGTCTTGGTCACAGGGCACACTTGCAGTTGCTCTGCCAAGGCGAAGCCGGGAAGGCCAAGCGTGGCCACCAGGAACGAGACAATTGCGATTCGCATGCAGTCACCTTAATTCTCTTCACCCTCGGTTGCGACAACTTCCACGTTCTTGAGCTCGGTGGTGCGCATCTCGTCGAGCTCGGATTCGAACTTCCGGTTCATCTGATCGTCGGCTGGAGCAGGAGGCCGCCTACGCCTCATTGTGGGAACATCTGCAGCATCAGGCGAGCGGATGCCAGGGTGGAAGGCTGACGGGGGCGAGCCCGACCAGGCGGCGAAGCTCGCGAGGCAACTCCTTCTGATGGACAACGATGCCGTAGACGTTCTCATGGAACCAGCGGTCGGTCATGAGAAAGACTCCACCCTGGCCTACGTCGGGTCCCCAGCTGTTCTCCACCTTCCACTTGACGGGCTTGCCCCGTGCCATGTCGACCCCCAGGAAGACCATGGCGTGGGTGTGCTTCATCTGAAAGGTGGCCATCCGGGTGGCCCGGTCCATGTTGAACGTGGTGCTGAAGAACTCCTCGAAGTTGTAGAGCTCGGTATCGAGAATTCCCTTGGGCCGGTGGGCTGACTGCAGGACGTCGCAGCCAAAGAGCAGGGCTTCCTTCTGAGCGACCGTCACGGCAATGCCATGGAGAGCCTCCAGCGGGACGTTGAGGAACACCCCTTCGAGCCCGTCCACCTCGTTCATGTTGTGTTCGATCTTGAAAGTCCGTCCGAAGGGCGTGTCCGACAGAGGGCTGCTCAAGAGCGAGACGTAACGGTCGAGATCGACTGCCACGAACTTCTCGAAGAACGAGTGCGGCGTGAGAGCCAGCGCGCGATGGAACTTCTTCTTCTTGTCGCGGTACCCGAAGTCGAAGTTCGTCGGAGGCTCCCCCAGGAAGATCGCGAGCATGCGGTAGATCGTATCGAGAATCGGGATCTTGGCCTCTCGCAGTTCGGCCTCGTCCTTGCCCTCACGATGGAGCTCCCGAAGCTGAGTCGCGCCTTCTCGAAGCTTGTAGCCGAGAATCGGGTTCATCACATCCGAGAGCCCCGCATGGAAGGTGTCGGCCATGGCGGACTTGGGAATCAGGCCGTATTTGCGAACAAGCCCCGTGAGCATGTGCCACTCCCCACCGTCGGGTAACGGGGCGTTGAGCAGAAAGTGCACGTGCCTGTCGCTGAGGTCTCGCTCCCTGTACGCGATCACGTCTTCGAGAAAACGATTGGCCTTCTCGAACTTGTCCCAGAACATTGCATAGTTCTGGGAGAACTCGAAGTTCTCCAGATGAAGCTTCTTCATGGGGAACTTGCGAAGCCAGTTGAGCGCGGCGAACAGCCAGCAAGTACCTGCCTGCTTTTGGGCCGTGATCTGTCCCAGGGGAACCTCGTGAGAGAATTCCCAATCGAGCGAGTTCAGGACCCGACGGTTCAAGGCGAGGTCCTTGATGTTGCCGTTGGTGCACGCGTTCATGGCCACACGGCTTTCAGGATGCGCCACAAGACTGCGACGAAACTCGGCGAGCATCTGCTTCGTGATCGATCGATCGGGTTTGGTCACAGGCCTTCCTTCTCTCCTCACGTAACAAGTGAAAGGTGCCCCGACTGAGGTAGAAGCCCGGCGCTCACGCTTCAGGCCCGCGCACTCACAGCACGTAGGTCTCGATCGTTTCGAAGTAGTTGCGACTGGCGGCCCCAATAGCAAAGGTCGCGGCAGACTTGCGTAACCGATCGATCACGGCCTCGAACTCGGCGCGGCTCACGGGATGAATCGACATGTAGAGGCGCAGTGCCGCTCGCAGGTAAGAGTAGAGCGGATTGTCGTCCTTCCCGTCGGGTCGCTTTCGCAGAATGCCGTAAACACGCTCGAACTCCCGGTCCAGCTCGTGCCGGCCGGTGAGCTTGCAGAAGTCCGCGGCCGCCCGCTCGATCGTCATGAAGAACGGCTCGTACTCCTTGCCCGGTCCCTTGGCAAACTGGGGCGGCACCGCGTCGCCCTCGAAGAGCGCCGAGACGTTCTTCAGCTCGCAGAGGACCGGCGCCAGCGTCGGTGCCACGATCGGCACCTCCGCGCCAAGCTTCATCGGCTGCCCGCGTTCGTCGACTTGAATCGCCACACGCGGAAGCTTTACCAGCCCCCGCAGGTCGTAGCCCGAGGCTTCCAGGTACTGCGCGACATCTCTGTCCATCGGTTCCGATTCAACCCCCAGGATAGCGCCGCCGTCAAGGACCAAGTGGCTCGACCGTCCTTTCCCCGCGCGCGCAATCGAGAAACGCGGCCGGCGCGACTCTAACCCACCTTCGGAGTGTTTGCGGACGCGCCGCTCCGCCGGAACACGATCTCACCCGTCGGGTCGAACGGCCAGCTTCGATAGCGGCCCGTGGCGACGAAACCGGCCCGGTCCATGAGGCGCGTCAAAACGGCTTCGCCCAACGTCGGCCCCACGTCGAGCATCGCGATCCCGCGCTGAGAGAGCACCCGCCGGATCTCGTCCACGAGCGGGCCGATCGTCGCCTCCGTGAAGTGATGCCCCACGATTCCGCTCGCGTTGACGACGTCCACGCTGCCGTCGCCCAGAAGGACTCCCGAGGCATCGCAAAGCGGCTTCGTCACGGGCTGGGCGACGAAGGTCACTTGTGCCGGCCTCCCCGCGCGATCCGGGTACGACCGGCGGCCCGCGATTCGGACGAGCGGTTCCGCAAGCTCGTAGCCGATGACGCGGGAACCGGCCGGACAATAGAAGGCCAGCACCGAGGTCGACGGTCCGGTCCCGCATCCCAGGTCGACGACGAGGAGAGGCTGCTCGGGGATGTTCCCGCTCAGCGCGCGTGGGATCGTGCGCCAGTTGGCCCAGGCTTGCCGGCCGTTGACGGCCTCGAACTCGCCCGCCGTCATCGCCGCATACGCCGCCTCGGCTACGGTCGGATCGGTCGTCCGGAAGTGGATCCCTCGAGCAGCCAGCGCTCGCTCCGCGCGCCACTGCTTCCAGCAGACCGCGAGGAGATTCCCGGGGCCGTGCCGCGAGATCTCGGTCTCGTCGATCCTGTAGGGCTCCATCCGGACCCCATCGTGACACCGGCTTGCCCAGACAAGCAAACAGCAGAAACCCCGGCTCTTACGAACCGGGGCTCCTGGGAGAGGATGCGTTTTCGCGGGGTCTTCTCGAGGCTCTCGCTTTACCGGCTTCCCTTGCGGGTCCCCGGCGCAATCGCCCGCGCCTTTCGGCGCCCTCTTGGGTCCATCCTCACAGTCCTTCCAGTCCTATACACCTTGCGGCGAGACCTTCGGGACAACCTGCTGACGGCATTGGCTCCGCTATCTTGTAGGACCCGGGACTTGAGGCAATCGCCTCCCGGACCTGGCGCCACGCGGGACCTGCTCGCTCGGAGAGTCGGCGTCAGACTTTGAACTCTCCAGCCGGGGCACTTCGGGGGTCTTCCGTGCCTTCAGTACCGTGATTCAAAGGGTCTAATGCGTCCGAATTGCTTCGGTTTGCACTCCATGGAAACCCTTGTCCAACCTCGTCCTCGGGTACTCGAGGACTCCGGGGCCACAACTGCTTTCGGGCCTTGCGACCCGCGCCATTCCCTCGGACCTGATGGCGCTCGCATCGGCCTCGACCCGCCTGAGCGGACCGTGGGAACCGGGGGCAAACCCGGCACCGGCTACCGATGCACCAGCGAGCTGCTCTGCAGAACCTCTCACCGACTTCCCCACGTTACTGGCTGCCTCCGGGCGACCCCGCCCGTTTTTTGGCTGCCTCTCCGTTGGGAAGTCCGTGAGTGTACCACTGGCTCAAAGAGAAGTCAACCCTATTTTGAAAATAGTTTCACCTCGACGGGCTCCGAGACTCGAAAACTCCCCTCCAGCACCGCGACAGCCTTGCCGCCCAGCGCCACGCGACCGCCACCGACGCGCACACCCTCAGCGTGAGACAGAGCAGCCAGAGCCATCGGCAACCACGCAATGACGCTCCCGGTTCGGGGTCGCGTCATAGCATCTTCTCCAGCTCCAACTCGTCGCGAATCGGGATGCCTCCGATGCCGCACTCCGGGATTTCCGGCTTGACGCGTCGCGCCCGCGTCACGGCTCCCGGGTACAACGCTGTGAGCCGGTAACCACGACGCTGGTAGAAGCTCAACGCCGCCAGGTTATCGTTGGTCGTCACGAGCCAGACTCTCCGGCAACCTCGACTCCCGGCCAGCGCCTCCGCTGCACCGACGAGCGCCGAGCCGAGGCCGCACCGAGGTTGCCGGCTGTCGAGAGTGACAATCTCCGCGGCCTCACCCTCGATCCTCACGGTGACCAGTCCCACCAATGCGCCCGCATCGCCGACGCAGAAGCCCTCCAGAGCCGCGGCGTTCACGAGCCCCCCGCGGCGCGCGATGAGCACGGAGCCCCACCGCTCTTCGAGCAGCTCACGGACAGCCGGCGCATCCTCCTCAGCGAGCGCCCGGGGAGCTGCGAGCGCCAGGCGTTCCACGAGTTCCAAGAGAACGCCCTGCGCGGATCCGGGGTGAATCAGTCCGCGCTTCTGGCCTTCCTCGGGAAACGATTGGACTGGCCGGAGCATCCGAGTCCCTTGCTTCTCCAGTTCCCCGCCGAGAGCCTCGGCAGCCGACGTGGCCAGGCCGACGTGATGGATGCCAGGGCCTCGCGTCGAGAGAAACCGCGCCAGAGGCCCGTCCGGCCTCAGCGGTTGCATCAGCCAGAGTGCGGGCCCCGAGCTGGCCTTCATCCCTACGCCCCGGTAGGCATTGGCAGCCGGGTCCTCACGATATCGCTCGTCGATCTCGCAGACCCTGGTGGCCACAAACCCGAGGCTCTCGTAGAAGGAACGCGCGGCGTCGAGATCCTTCACCACGATCGCCACGTGGTCCACCGTCGTCCGCATCTTCGAAGACATCGTCGCCCCACTGTAGTCCAAAGCCCGGGCCTTTGTGCCGATCACCGAGGCAAAGCCTTTCATTTCGGCGTCACCGAAGCAACTGTGCGAGAGTGGCGCAAGAAGGGGTTGCTCGAGGCAGCCGTGGGTAGCCGCTACCACGCCCAGGTGCTCTGGTTTCGCATAGACGACTCGACGGTTGAGCGCGTCGAGAGGATCTCCGGATGCAGCGCTGCGAGTGGGCCAAGACCGAGCCGATGCTCTCCTATCACGACGAGGAGTGGGGTGTGCCCGTCCACGACGATTGCCTCCATTTCGAGCTGCTGATCCTGGAGGGCGCGCAGGCGGGGCTGAGTTGGGAAACCATCCTCAAGAAGCGCAGCGAGTACAGAAAGGCGTTTGCCGAGTTCGATCCGAGGAAGGTCGCGCGATTCGACGAGGCGGCGGCGCAAGAGCTGCTCGCAAATCCGGGCGTCGTAAGGAATCGGCTGAAGATCGCCTCCGCCATTGAAAATGCGCGCGCGTTCCTGGCGGTGCAAAAGGAGCACGGCAGCTTCGACGAGTACGTCTGGTCGTTCGTCGGGGGCAAGCCGATACGGCACCGGTGCAAGAGCCTGCGCGAACTGCCCTGCGAATCGAAGGAATCGACCGCGCTCAGCAACGCCCTGCGAAAGCGCGGCTTCCGCTTCGTCGGCCCCACGATCATGTACGCGTACATGCAGGCGACAGGGTTGATCGACGATCACCTCGTGGGTTGCTTCCGAGCCCAGAGGTGATGCCTCCGCAGCGCCCAGGGGCTACGTCCGCGCTGCGAGATTGGCCTGCGCTACTAACTGCTGCGAACAGTAGCCTGCGCGACTTCGCAGAAATGAGGAGACGGTCGAGGGTAGACGCGAGTACGTGACCCATCGATCTTCGCCGGTGCGGGTTGCATTCCTGTAGGTCGCCGCATTCGGCAGGTAGGATGGACAGGTCCGCCGACACGAAGAGCCAGTGGGCGGAGTCACTTCTTTTGGTGCCTTCTCGCGAGCGCGGAGCGCTCAGGGAGTCGCGGATAGGGCCTGGCTTCGAGCCGCCGTCACGGCCTTCATCGCGTCGATCAGACCGAAGCCGAAACGGGTGTCCTTGCCCGGCCGGCCAAGGTCCGTGCCGGACTCTGTCAGAATCTTCGTTATCTCGGACGCGGTGATGGAAGGACGTGCCGACTTCATCAGCGCCACGACTCCCGCCACATGCGGACAAGCCATCGAGGTGCCGCTCATCCACGCGTAGTAGCCGCCGGGCGCTGCGCTGTAAACGACGACACCCGGGGCGGCGAGGTCGGGCCGGATATAGGTCTGCCCGTCCCAGGTGCTCTCGGCGCCCGAGCTGAAGTCAGCATCGACGTCGTTCTTGTCGGTGGCGCCTACCGCGAACGATTCGGGGTAAGCGCCGGGCACGCACTCGGTGTTCGGGCCGCTGTTTCCCGAACTGAACAGCGGTACGATGCCCGCGTCGACCCACGCCTTCACCGCATCCCGGAAGACGCCTTCCTCCTGGTAAAGCGAGTTGCGGGGGCCTCCCCACGAGTTGCTGACGGCAACGGGTCGATCCATTCCGTCGGGGTTCAGCATCCACTGCATGGCGGCCAACAGCCCGGACAGCCGGCCGGAGCCGTTGCCGTCGAGCGCTTTGGCGACGATCAACTTGGCGGCCGGCGCGACACCGATCCCGTTGGCCGAGCCGACGATACTGCCCGCCGTGTGCGTGCCGTGTCCGTTGTCGTCGTAGGGCTGGGGGAGATTGGGGTTGATGAAGTTCTTGAATAGGAGGATGCGTCCCGCCAGGGCGGGGTGCGCTGCATCGACGCCCGTGTCGATGTGGCCGATGGTTGCGCCGGCGCCCCTAACCTTCAACTGCTCCCAAACCTCGGTCGCACGGGTCTTGGCAACGCCCCACGCCACGTCCGCAGGCGGCTCGGGCGACTGCGGCTGTGCTGAGGTCGTGGGCACGAGCTTCACGTACCGATCCGGGTAAACGGCTTCGACGTCGCCGCGGCGCTGGAGCTCTTTCACGAGGTCGGGCGTCGCTTCCAGGGCAAACGCATTGACGATCCAGAGATCCTCGAGGTTCCGAGCCGTCGACTGCCCTCTGGAGCGCAAGAACGCCTCGAGGTTCCTGCGAGCGCCGTCCGCTTGACTTCTCCGCAGCGCAACGAGAACGTCCGGGGACGGCGAGGATTCGTTTCGGGCGCCCGGAACCAGGACACGCGGCAGTGAGCCCGGCCTGGCGCGCACGATGATGCGGATGCCCGCGTCGAAAGCTCCACGGGACTGCGGGACTTTCGAGAGCACCCTGTCGCCAGCCACAAGGCTGGACAACGGATTCAAGAGTACGACGGCAAGGGCCAGCACGGCGCGGAACCTCACGGCTTGCCAGTCCCTGCAATTCACGACGAATCGCGTCACGAGTAACTCCTTTCCAAGAAAGTGAACGGCTCGTAGTTCTCGGATCTGTCCAATCGATGGCGGGCGATTCCCTACTCAGGATGCGTGCCATGTCCGCACTGGGCCCAGTAGATGGGTCGCACTTCGGAACAAGCGGAGCAGAATGGGCCGCGCATTCCGAACTGGGGAGAGCAAAATGGGCCGAGCTCAGGCTGGCCTTTGTGCCGCTCACCGAGGCAAGGCCAGCAGATAACTCCTGTCGCGCGCGAGCTGAGAGCGGATCTCAGCCGGGCTCAACAACGGCCATCCATGGCCAGGCACAATCCGCTCGACCCGGCCGTCGTCGAGCAGTTTCTCGATGCGGTCGAGGGAAGCCAGGTAACAGTCGAGATCGTGATCCGGAAGCGGCAGTTCGTTGGGATCGAGCATGTCTGCCGTGAACAGGACACGTTCGCCGATCACGAGCAGGCCCGCCGCGTCGGGCGCGTGTCCGGACAGCAGCAGCGTCTCGCAGCTCACTTCGCCGACGTCGACTCGCTGGCCGTCGTGGAGCGGGTCGGTGATGGCGAGCAGTTCCCAGTCCTCATGAGGCGGGCAGCCGTGAGAAGAGCACGTCTGAAGCAACATTTTCCGGTACTCGGCCTCGCGTTGCTGGTTCCGGACGATGGCTTCCAGGGCGGGATGCGCGAGCCTTCGAGCGCCCGGCCAGCGGGCTGTAGCCAGGACGTGATCCCAGTGATGGTGCGTCAGGAAGAGCGCCTCGACGACAGCGCCCTGACGTTCGGCAAACTCCGCCAAGGCCTCGATCTCGTCCGGCAACACACCCGGATCGACGAGTAGCGCCCGCCCGCACGACACGATCATTCCCGAGACCATCGCATCGGCCGCGCGACTGACGAAGGCGAAGACGCCCGGCGCCACGCTCTGCGCGATTGCGCCGACGGAACCTGTCGCTAGTCCGAATGACATGGACCTGCCCTGCGGTCACGCTAGCACGAGGCTGCCCCCGGGACCGAGCCGGCCCGGCGCGCTTCGACCTGCAGGACAGGTTGAACCTCGACCATCCGACGTCGTCTATCCATTCGAACGCCTCCTGTGAAGGACCGACACGGAGAGTGAACCCTCGATGCGCATCCTCGCCCTCGCAGCCCTGACGCTGAACCTCCTGACCGGGAATGCCCTGGCCTGCCGCGAGATGCACGCGGCTCGTACCTGCTGGTCCAACCTCCGCGTGATTCAGGGGGCGATCGAGATGTACGAGCTCGACAGCAACAAGCGGATGCTGGAGCCGAGACCTGCGCTGGTGCCGTCGGCGACACTGAAGCCACTGGTGGAGGGCGGCTATCTGCAGTGCGTCCCGACCGACCCGGGCCAAGGAAACGTCACCCACTACGCGTATGCTCCAGGCATCGGGGTATTCTGTCTCGTCCACGGCCAGGTAGGCGGAAAGGCCTCGCCGCGCGATCAGCTCGTCATTGCGGGCGTGAACGACGAGGCTCTTCTGGCTGAAGCCTCGACCGAGAAGCCGGACGCGAGGGTTCCCTGGCAGCCGACTGAAGAGAGCTGGGCGCTGCTCGTGACCGCCGGCTTCCTCCTTGTGGAAGGCGCCTGTGTGTTGCTTTCGCGCGGAAGGGGCCTGGGCAGAGGTATCGCCTGCGCCGCCGGTATGTGCCTGCTCGCTTTCCTGGCAACCGCGATGACAACTGCCTTCTGCCGGCCGGTTCCGATAGAGAACACGTTGTCGGTGGCCTGGCTGATGTCGAGCCTGCTCGTGACGGTGCGGCGCGTCTGCTTCGCCGTGCTGCGTGCGATCGCGATCCGGCTGGTGCCCGACATGACGCTGAAGTGAGGCCTCGCGCGACGCTTGCCTCGTGGCATCGTTCCCCGGAGTCGATTAGACTTGCGCCGGGACGTTCCGGCCGGACGTCCCGAATTTCGACGAGAGAGAATCGCGACAGCATCTGGCGCGAGCCGCAGAGTTGGCCGCACTTCAGCCGACCAAGGAGAATCCCCTTAGCCGGCTCCTGGCCGCGACGGGAAACAACCTCGCTGCGACGCTCGAGGAGCGCCCCACGCGCACGGCCGAGGAAGACGAGTTGATGCATGCCAAGGAGTGCCTGGCGATCTGCGAGAAGTCCTCCGCCGACGCCGGAGAGCTTTTCTTCGCTCACGAGGCGCTCGCCAAAGCGCACCTCATCGCGCGCGAGCTCGATGTGGCGAAGGTCGCGTTCGAGCGGATGACCGACCTGTTACCCAGGATCGAAGACCCAGAATTTCGCTCGTTCTGCGAGGCCGAGCTGGGGAAGCTGAGCCAGACCCTCAAAGGCCCCTGAGCGATCCGGACCCCGGAAGAGGAGCGGCGTGGCCGCCTGGCAGTCCGAAGAAGACCGGAGGTTAGCAGGCGGTTCCCGTCCCTCACGCAGCCAGTCGCGCTTCTGCAGTCGGGGCGCGCTCGGCGGTCTGGTAGGCGTTCCAGAGCGTCGCCAGGCAGCCGCCGTGCTTCACGAGCGCGCGGAAATCTCCACGCTCGATTACGCGGCCGTCTTCGAGCACGACGATCTCGTCGAAGAGGGGCAGCAGGTGGAGCTTGTGGACGGAGGAGACCAAGCACTGCCGTTTGTAGAGCTCTAACAGCGAGAGGTAGATCTGCTTTTCGCTGTAGGAGTCCACGCTCGAGGTCGGCTCGTCCAGCAGAACGACGTCGCTCTCGCGCGAGAAGAAGATGCCGCGCGCCAAGGCCAGCCTTTGCCGTTCTCCGCCGCTGAGGTTGACGCCCTTCTCCGACACGTCGGTGTCGAGGCCCTGAGGCAGTCGAGCCAGCACGCGATCGAAGTGCGCGAGCCGGACGGCTTCGAACACGTCGGCTTCGGCGGCTTCCACGCCAAACGTGATGTTGAAGCGAATCGTGTCGGCGAAGATCTCGGGGTTCTGCGGCAGCAGAGTCGTGCGGGCGGCCAGCGGGCGCAAGCCGCCCTCCACCGGCTTTCCGTCGCAGCTGGCGGCGAGGGTTACGCGCCGGTGGGCCTCCTCGATTGTCTCGGCGCCCCGTACGTCGGCGGCCTGCCGGACAGTCGTCCCGTAGAGGCTCGCGAACTCGAAGAACGAGTCGCCAATCCGGCGAAGGTACTCGAAGAGCGCGAACAGCGTGCCCCCAAGGAGCGCCTTGCCCGAGGCGAGCGTCGAGTACGCGTAGCCGGCGAGGACAAGCGTCGTCATCAACCCGATCAGCATGTTCGTCAGGAACCACTTGAGCTCGTTGAGCACGATGTTCGAACGGAACGTCGAAAAGGCGCCTTCGATGCGGCGAAGGGTCTCCTGCAGCACTCGCGATTCCAGCCGCAGGGTGAGGACCGTCGACATGTTCGTGACGTAGTCGTGAATAGCGGACGCAACTCGTCTTTCGAATCCATTGAGTGCGCGGTACTGGCCGTACAGGATCTTGTCGAAGCCGAACACCAAGCCGAAGGTGGCCGCCGTGGTCGCCAGCGCGACCGCTCCGGCCGCCGGTATGAACCAGAGCAGGATCGCCAGCACCCCCGTTAGCCGGAGAACCATGTAGATGATCATGAAGGAGTTCTGCGAGAACTCGAACAGAGCCGTGGCGGCCCGGTTCATCCTGTCGATCGTTTCACCCGAGTGATTGTCCCGGTGCCACTGAAGGGGCAACTCCGTCATCACGCGGAAGAGCGTCGAACGAAATCGGACGCGGATCCGAAACGCCACGTATCGCTCGAAGACTCGCGCCGGGCCGTGAAAGATCCAGAAGGCGAATTGCAAGAGGAGATAGAGCCCCGCTCCGGTCACGACCGCTCGCAGGATGTTCGCGGAACCGCCGGCGGCTTGCACCGAGTTGAGCATCCGCCCGATCACGAAGGGCTCGGCAAGGCTGAGGGCCTGAGCGCCTGCGAACAACGTCAGGTAGAGGAGCATCAACGGTCGATGGCGGCCGGCGTTCTCCCAGGCTCTTCGGGCCAGGTAGACGATGGGATTCGAGTTCAACTGGGGCATCGGAGAAAGAGAACGGAGGGACGGGTGAAGTCCCCGGTCACCCGAAGCGGCGTTTCCGTTTGGACGGGTCGCGGTGGCGGCGGGTGCGTCGTGTCTTGCGCCGGCGCTGCAGGCCTCGTCACGGGATGGCGTCGATACGTCCGGATTTCAGGAGGTTCTTGAGGGCCTCCCGTTTACTCAGGGGACTGAGCTGCGCGGCATGTTCGCGGACATAGCGGATGACCTCGTCTGGATCGGTCCACGCCAGTTCCCTCAACGCCCACCCGATCGCCTTGCGCAGGAAGAACTCGCGCGAGTCGAGCGCCGGTTCGATGCAGGCGTAGAGCAACGAGCGGTCGGTCTGCGTCTTGAACGCCAGCTGGCAGAGGATCGCGCTGCGGCGCTTCCACATATCGTCGGAGCGACTCCACGCGAGCATCGCCCGCCGCATCGGCGCCGGCTCTCGCCGAAGGAGCAACCCCAGGCGGTCCTTTGCCAGGAAGTCGACATAGTCCCACCAGGCGCCCGTGACGATCATCTCCTCGTAGAGCGGCAGAGCTCGCATCGTCTGGAAGGGCAGCGCCTTCTTCAGCGCGGAGAGCTCCACGGCCGCGTACCGCTCTTCGCGAAAACGGGCACCCCTCCAGAGTGAACGGACCGCGTCACTCCACTGACCGGCCGACTCGAACTGCAGAGGAGCGAAGACCCGCTTGCAGACGGCGCGCATCGTGTCTGCGCCGACTCCGTGGTACGGCATCGAGGACTTCATATAGGCCTGCATCGCAGGCGCGCGCGCAGTGTCCGCTGCCCGGACGAGCTCCTGACGGACCGTCTCGAGCAACTCGGAGCCGGCATCGCGGGATATGCGGGTGTTCTTTTGTCGTGGCATCGGCGAAACTGCTCGAAGTCGTCAGGTGAAAACGGAACGAACCGTCCGTTGCAATTTCTACCAGCCCTGGTTTGCCGAGGTTGCAGGTGGCGACTGCGGGAGTTGATGAGATGAAGCCAGTGTATGGAGTGATGGGCTCTTCCAGGTCCGATTCCGAAGAGGCCTTGCGCAAGGCGCAGGAGCTGGGGCGCAGCATTGCCCGGCTCGGTGCTGTGATCATGACGGGCGCCACGACTGGATACTCGCTCGCGGCGGCGAAGGGCGCGGCCGAGGCAGGCGGGCTGGTGCTGGGCGTCTCGCCTGCTCTGGACCGCGCCGAGCACTCCCGCTTGGGAGGGCCGCTCGAGCCCTTCGACGTGATCCTCTACTCGGGCTTCGGAAACAAGGGTCGAAACGTCCTCAACATCCGCGGCTGCGACGTCGTGCTCTTCGTCTCCGGCTCGATGGGCACGCTGAATGAGTTCACCATCGCCTACGACGAGGGGAAGGTGATGGGAGTGCTGACGGGCACAGGCGGCTTCTCCGACCACTACGCCGAAATCATCGCCCGAGCCGACCGCCAAACCGGCGCGCGCGTCCTTTACGACGCCGATCCCGCGAGACTGGTCGAGAGGACCTGGGAGTTAGCCTGCCCGGCACCGGATCCCAATCGCCGGGGATAGTCGTCGCCGTGCTCTGCGAAGCGGTATCCGTGGGCCACGTCCTTCGAGCGAAGCGTCCGAGCTGGCTTGTTGCTACACTCCACGGCGTGAGACATGCCCGAGACGCCGCCTTGGACGAGCTGGAGGAGTTGCTCGTGGAGGTTCGCTCCTGGCCGGGCGTAAAAGAGCGCACGCGTGGATCTTTCTACAGGCGCAGCAGCGGGTTCCGGCACTTCCACGAGGACCCGGCTGGCCTCTTTGCCGATCTCAAAGGAGCGGAGGGCTGGATTCGCCTGCGTGTCTCCGAGAAGTCCGAGCGGCGCGCGCTCCTCCAGGCGGCCCGCGAACTGCTGGCCGGAGCTGGCGGCGGCGCGCCCGGGCGCCGAGTGGCTGCTCGCAGGACATGAACGCTGCCTCCGATCCTGCGATCGAGGGCCGGCTCGTCGGCGGCAAGTACCGGATCGAAGCTGAGATCGGCAGCGGTGCGATGGGGGCGGTCTACCGCGCACGGCAGCTTTCGCTGAACCGGCGAGTCGCGCTGAAGCTCCTGAAGCGCGAGACCGTGGCGACCTGGAGCGGCCTGAAACGCTTCGTCCAGGAGGCCAAGCTCCTGACCCGGCTGTCGCATCCCAACGTGGTCCCTGTCTACGATGTTGAGCTCGAAGCCGAGGAGCCCTACATCGCGATGGAGTACGTGGAGGGCCCTTCGCTTCAGGATGTCCTCGAGCAGCCTGGCCGGTTCTCCAGGCCGGACCCCGTGGCTGTTGCGCGAGACCTGGCCGGGGCACTCGCCTATGTGCACTCCCGAGGAGTTGTCCATCGCGACATCAAGCCGGCCAACATCCTTTTGAAAGACGCCACGCGGGCAGTGCTGGCCGACTTCGGCCTGGCGCGCGGCGCCGACTCGGCGGTTCTCACCAGCGAGGGCTTCGTGGTCGGCACGCCGGCCTATCTCGCGCCGGAGCAGTTCTCCGTGGGCACCTCCAACGAGCGGACCGACCTCTACCAGCTGGGCCTCGTGTTGTACGAGTTGGTGACGGGCAAGTTCTCTATCGTGCGCGCCGGGCCGGAGATGCAAAAGGTGCTGACCGCCCGCATGGAGGGTCGCATTCCGGACCTGCTGAAGGCCGCTCCCGATTGTCCGCCCGACCTTGCGCGGGCGGTGATGCACTGTCTGGCCAAGGACCCGAACTCCAGGTTTCAGTCGGCCGCCGAGCTCGCGGACGCCCTCGGCCGAATCCCGACCGCCAGCTCGGAGCAATTCCCGGTAAGCGGGACAGCCCTCACCGCCGCCCGGTCGCCCGCTCGTCGAACGGGCACTGCCAATCCCGACGGGACCCAGCTTCGCAAGGCCGAGCTTGGGCAGTCGCGCGACGGCAAGCGCTATTTGCTGCTCGCGCTCGCGGCGGGTCTTTTGCTGGCGGGTGGTGTCGCGCTCACTCGCACTTCCACGTCGCGCTCCCCGGCGTCCGGCCTCCGGGCGGAGCAGCCGGCGCTGGACGTGAAGCTCGACACCACGGAATGGGCTTACGACCCAGCCACGCGACATCTTCGAGTGAGAACTCGGCTATCGCATCCGCTTGCAGCCGGGTGGCGCCTGAGCGCCGGACCTATCCACCCGGTGACGGGAGAAGCGGGCGAGTGGACCGAAGCGGAGTTTCCGTACAAGCCCGACCAATCGTTCACACTGTCGCTGGTCCGTGCGGATGCCGGTCCCGAGTTGAAGGTAACGGAGGCGGACTTGTTGCGCGCGCTTCGCGCCGAAGGCGAGCGTCTGACCCACACCCTGCGCGAGTTCTGGACCCGGACGGGACTGACAGATCAGGGGTTTGTGGATCGACTCACTTCCCGACTCGGGCACCGCGGCATTCAGGCCTCCGAGCGTCAGGCGGCGGCGGCTTCGATCGAGAAGGAACTGGACGAGCAGCTGAAGATTCTGAAACCCGTAAGAAAGTCCTTGCCCATGGCTGTGATCTTCTTCGAATCAACGGCAATCCCGTTGGTTGAACGTTTGGCTCTCTTCAAGCAGCTAGCACCACTGGCATTGGCGGATTGCGTCAGCTTGTCGTACGGACTGCCCCTGCCCTTTGGTCACGAGTTATCAACGGTAATCGGTCCAATGTTGCGGCTAGAAGAGGAGCCGAACTGCACGGCGTTCAAGAACTACCTGTTCACTTCTCGTACACCCCAATCATTGATCGGCGCCAAGTTTCCTTGTCGCGCTCCCAGGGCACTGCCTTCAAGCGAGGTGCTCGTCGGTGCCGAGTACAGATTGGACTCGACAGCAGTACTGCGCCTCTCTGTGGGTCAAGTACCGGTCTACTTCTCTCGACCACATCGTCGCAGTCCCCCTGAGCGCTACCGTTTGCCCTATGTACGATGTCTCAAAGACGACGCTCCTTCTTCACGGCCCGAAACGCTTTTTCAGCCGCACGGCTTCTACGTAGGGCGCTACGTTCCAAGCGAGGTCATCACTCCCGATTCGATGATAACTGTCAGCCTCGTTCGTATCCATCCCCCGACTCCATTCGACAACGACTGCGTTTGGTCCGTGTGGCTTGGATACCCGCACTAGCCTCCCATCGCTCGCGCCGTCGCCCCCGCAGATCAACATGATGCTGATCTACCTGCGTGGAACGGTCGAGTCCCTCCTGGAACGCCGCGATCGCATTGCCAAGGAACGCGGCCTGTGGCTGTTCGGAATGCTGCAACCCGCGGAGGTACCCGGCTGGGCGCGCACGGAACTCTACGTCGGGACAAATGCCCTCGAGCTGGCCGACAACGCCGTCGCGGCCGCCTTCGCAGAACTCGTGACTCCATAACGACGCCGAACGCGAAACGGCGCCGGCCCCATGGGCACACCGCATCCCGTATACTGCCGAGCGTAACCGTGAAGGAGGTCCCGACCATGCCTCGACTGTCCGTGCCGGCCTGGCTTCGCCCGTGGGCGGCGTGGCCGCTGGTGTTGCTGGCCGCCTCGTTGCTCGCCGCCCCACTCGAGGCCGGCGGAGCTCCGCCCTGGTTCTACCGCGTCTTCCGCGGCGTGCGGCTCCCGAACGTCTCGACCGAAGATTTCCCGAAGATCCTCTCGGAGAAGTTCATCCCCGCCGCGCCCGAGACTCACGCCAAGAACGGACTGGTGGCCTACGTTCCCGCGCTGCCGCCACGACCCGCGCCTGCAGGCACTCCCGACGAAATCGCCATCGTCTGCTACGAGTCGGAGGCGGTTTACAACGTCGCCCGGAACACTCCGGAGGGGAAGGCCTACGGCGATCTGCACTGGCAGTTCTTCGACAAGGATAAGACCAAGAGCCAGGCCGCGAAGCCCTTCGGGCGCAGCCTACTCGAGGACGCGCCCGTCGACGTCATCGGCTGCGGCATCGACTGGCAGGCCGGCCACACGGCCGTCTTCATCGGCCAGCGCCAGGCCGCCATCCCGGCTGACCAGTTCCTGACGGAGCTGACGGCCCACGTCGTGAAAGCGCGCGACGCCTTCCATCCTCAAGGACTCGACGGATACATCGTGGTGGCGACGCCCGATCGCGAGATTGCCTTCATGCACTGGCGCGCGCGGGAGGACCTGGACAAGGCGCTTGCAGGGCCGGAAGGCAAGGCCATCGCCGCCGACGCAGCTCGTTTGATGTCCACCGTGATGTGGACCGATGCGCCTGCTTTTGCCGGCAAGATCGCCTACGGTCAGGCGGTCAACGTCCACTTCCAGAGGCGCCCTCCTCCGGGCCGGTAGGATCGCTCTCCGGGGCAGTCGTTGCCCGGAACACGCCCTGGCCGCGGATGCACCTTTGCCCCTTCGGCCCCGTCTCATCAGGCGTGTCCGCCTCTCCAAAGAACCCGCCCCGCTCCGTGCTAAGCCGCTATCGCGCGCTGGCCCGCGACGCCCTCGACCGCTACGGACTGCGCCAGCCGCAGTTCTCGCTCGTCAAGTTCGGCGAGAACATCACGTGGCGGGTCCGCACGGCCGACTCCAACCAGTTCCTGTTGCGAGTGCATCGGCCGGTCTACCACTCGGCCGCCGAGACCGGCTCCGAACTGGCGTGGCTTCGCGAGCTGCGCCGGTCGACCGGGATGGCCGTTCCCGAGCCCGTCGAAACCGCAACCGGCGAGCCCATCGCGCTGGCCGGAGCGGAAGACCCGCACGTCTGCACGCTCCTGCGGTGGATGCCCGGACGCCACCACTGGCGCGCCCCCCTTCCCGGCCACCTGCGCGCCCTCGGCCGGACGATGGCGCAACTGCACGCTCACACGCTCTCCTGGCGACGGCCGCGCGAGCTTCCCCGGCCTACCTGGGACTGGAACGGTCTTCTGAGTCCCCATAACGTCTGGAGCCGCTCGGAGTTCGATCTGCCGGGGCTCTTCGCCGAGGAAGATCGGCCCGCCGTGCGCGAGGCCCTCGGAAGGATTCGCGCGACGATGCGGGAGCTGGACACCCTGAAGGACAGCCACGCGCTGATCCACGCCGACCTGCACTTCGGGAACGTGGTCTTTGCATCGGGCCAGGCGTGCCCGATCGACTTCGACGACTGCGGCTACGGCTACTTGACGTACGACCTGGCCACCACTTTGATCCCTTTCCGCGAAACACCTGATTGGGAGCGGGTTCGCAGCGCGGTCCTCGAAGGCTACACCGAGGTTCGCGAGTTCCCGGCCAAACAGCTGGAGCGACTGCCCGAGTTCCTTGCGGCGCGGCGGCTGACGATGGCGATCTGGCTCTCGTCTCGCGGTCCGCTCATCCCCAGGCTGCCCCGGGACCTGGGCCCGTATCTGGCGCGCACCGCCGAGCTGTGCCGGCGCCTGGCGGACTGAAGCGGGGGGAGAGCAGGAGGCACCGTGCCTGGTCTCCGCCGTTCTCTCCATGTTGCCCGCCGGCTCGGCAGGCGGTAAGATGAATGTATGCGTGGAATGCATAATTTTCGTATGAGCGTACGGAGGCGTTTGATATGCGTAGGCTAACACTCAGTCTCCCGGATGAGGTTGTGGAGGAGGCGGATCGGCTGGCGAGGAGATCGGGCCAGACCCGGAGTGGCTTCGTCGGGCAGGTCCTCCAGGGCCATCTGGCGCAGGGGCGCAAGCGATTGCTGGAGAAGCAGCTCGCCGAGGGTTATCGGGAGATGGCATCCGAGAGTTTGAAGCTGTCGAGGGTATTCGACGCCGCCCAGGAAGAGGCGCTCCGGGCGCAGGACGCAGGGGCAGACGATGAGCTGGAGTGGTGAGGTGCGGCGTGGGGATGTATTCCTGGTTTCGCTGGACCCCACGGTCGGTTCGGAGCAAGGCGGCACCCGGCCAGTGGTCGTGATTCAAAACGACGTCGGCAATGAGTTCAGCCCCGTCACGATTGTCGCCGCGATCACGACGAAGGCGTTCTCGAAGAGGTTTCCAACCAACGTGCCTCTACCCCGAAACATCTCCGGGCTGCGTCACGACTCGACCGTGATGCTCAACCAGATTCGCACGATCGATAGCCAGCGCCTGGTCCGCCGCCTTGTCCGGCTGGCGGAACCGCTCCTGGCCGAAATCGACACGGCCCTGCGCGTCAGCCTGGCGCTCTGAGGCCGGCGAGACCTCGCGCCCGTTCAAACGGTGCCCGTCGTGACGGGCGATCCGTGGCCTCGGGACCACTCAGACAGCCTCGGTTGTGTGTTGACGAGCCTTGTTCGATCTTGGCTCCCAAATTCATCGGGAGGGCGGGGTGAGTGACCGCGAAGCAGGTACCGCCAGCAGATACCCGGCGCCGTCACGCAGGGCAAAGGGCGCCGACAGGCCCGGAACGAACGCTTCGAAGCGGCCGTGCCCACTCGACGAGACGACCCGCACGACCCAGTAAGCCGCGGCACGCGCCTGCAGCTCGGACGCCGTCTCGCTCGACGGCACGCCTCGCGGATAGGCGATCGACTCCACGCCGGGGCCGAGAGTCAGCGACAGTGCCGATGAGGGCCACGGAATGCCCGCCACTGCCGCGCGCTGCGGCGCCAAGCGACAGCGAGAACGGCTCCCAGTCTTCTCCGCTGCCGATCGCCACGCCGGCAAACTGGAGCGAGATAGGTATCACTGACTGCTGCGAGCCGCCTCCCGGACCGGGCACGCGGGGGGGCTGGCCGGGGGGCTTGGGCGGAAGCTTGAAAGGCGGCTTGGCGCTCAGTGGCTGAGTCGTCATCGCACCCGCTACGATTGCGAGGCTGAATCCCACTGCGAGCATCCGTTTGATTATGCGCATTCTCTTCCTCCCCGTCGAAGCTCGAACCGAACCGTTACCCCCAGCGTGTCGCTTGCCTCGCCCCGAATTCAAGAGCCGCGACGCTCTCCGGCGCCGGCAGCCCCACCCGCCGCTCACGGCGCCCCCGCCCCCGCCACGGCGCTCGACGTAGCGCTCAACACAGCGTCGACCGAATCGAGTTGCTTGGAGCGGGTGTCGAACATTCCGTCCACCGCACCGCCCACCGTCAGGTCCGGACCGGGTTTGCCGTTGTTGTCCGCGACATAGTTGGCGCTGCCGGGCAGGCTGCCGCCCAGCACGCCGCCCCCCTGGCCGATCGCCGTCGGGCCCACCGCCAACCCCGAGTTCTCGCGAAGGTTGTTGCCGATGAGCAGCGGCTGCTTCGGCAGGAGCGCGCCGAGGCCGCCGATCGTGACGCCCATGGCAGGGCCTCCCGCCAGGCCGCTGCCGCCCGAGATCTCGTTGAAACGAAGCACGGGATCGGAGCCCGAGATCTCGACGCCCGCGGATTGACACCCCAGGATTGTGTTGTGGTCGAGCACGAGCCGATCCGAGACAGCCGCTCCGCTGACCGCGGCCTCCACCGCCACGCCGACGACGGTCCCGGGCACCATCCCGGCCAGAAGAGCCGCCGGAGTCGCGGGTTTGGCCGCCAGCCCCGTTACCGCCTGCGCCGGTCTCCGTTTCCCGATGTAGTTCTGCGAGAGCAAGACGTTGCTCGCGCGCACCGCGATCCCCTTCAGCGGACTGCCCGGATCGCCCGGAAGCACCGTATTGGCATTGACGATGGTGCCCGAGGCGCCTCGGATCTCGATGCCCGAGTCGCTCAGGCCCTCGAGCAGGTTCCCCTCGACCAGCGCGGCAACTCCCAGGATGGAGATCCCGAACTGGCCCGACACGACCGTATTGTTGGTGACGAAGTAACCGGGGCTTGCGATGACGATCCCGAACTGGCGCGCCTGGATTGCGCAGCTGGCGACCCGCGCCCCTTCGTCGTCGCCGGTGAAGAGGCTGACCCTGAAGTTGAGGGCCGGCGTACTGCCGGAACCGGGAGCCGCGGTGCTTGCGGT
This sequence comes from Candidatus Wallbacteria bacterium, assembly GCA_016199905.1. GTDB lineage: Bacteria > Muiribacteriota > UBA6191 > JACPRK01 > JACPRK01 > JACPRK01. The sequence continues at coordinate 5,249 of JACQFU010000169.1, read as the reverse complement.
GGGCAGAGATCCGCCAACAAGGGGCGTCTCGGACACGACCACTCCGAAATCCACGCCGGTGATGGAGTTCGCCGCCAGGTTGACCAGGCTGTCGCGGACGGAGATCCCGGTCCCCGCCCCTGACAGATGCGCGAAGCGGACTCGGCTGGGAAGCGGATCGGGGCGGTCGTGGAGGAAGGCGATGCGGGCGCCGGGCGAGGCGCTCTCATCGGAACGCGTCATCACGATGGGCGCGTCCGCGGTCCCGATCGCGGTGAGCCGTCCGCTGACGACCAAGTCGGCAGAAGGTTCCGGGGCCGGAGGCAGGGCAGAGGCAGTGGTCGCGAAGCTCATGGTGACGCCGGGGTCGATGACGAGGCGCGCAGCAGCCGGCACGACAATCGGCCGTTCGATATCGTAGGGGCTGCCGGCGGTGGCCAGCACGTAGGTCGCCACCGATGGGGGCAACAGACCGCCGTGGAACGCGGCTCGTCCGAGGTCGATGACTGGCGCCACGACGAACTCCGCGAACGAGACGTCCGCCGCCCGGAAAGTGACGATCGCCTCGTCGCTGAAGATCGCGCGGCCGGAAGCGTCGAGGGCCTGTACGGAGAGAAGATGGTCGCCTGGAGCAATCTCGCGCAGCGCGGCGATGCCGGTGAACGGAGGCACCTGGATGTCGAGCTCGCGCACGACCTTGCCCTGGACTGAGGCGCCCTCGTAGAGCCGCAACACCAGCAGCCGTGCGTCCTGGGGCTGGGGCACGGTCGTCACGCCCGCGATGCCGGCGGAAGCGAGGTCGACCTTGGCCAGGCGCAATGCGATCGATTTCGAGACTCCCGCGCCAGCGCCCTGACTCCCGCTCCCGCCCCCGCAGCCGGCGACCAACGCCAGCAGCCCCATCAACAGGCCCAGGCCCACTCCGTTCCGCACACGCACGCCGGCATTCTACAGGCACCCGGGACTACAGGCCAGGAGCCCTCTCGTGCTAAAATTGCGCCCACCATGCCTGCCGCCGCTTCCACCGTGCGTACCATCGGTCTCTTGCTGGCCAGCAATGTCTTCATGACCTTCGCCTGGTACGGCCACCTCAAGTTCAAGAACGTCCCGCTCTGGAAGGCGATCCTGGCGAGCTGGTTCGTGGCCCTTTTCGAATACTGCCTGCAAGTGCCTGCCAACCGGTGGGGACATGGCTCGTTCTCCGCCAGCCAGCTCAAGATCATGCAGGAGGTCATCACCCTGATGGTCTTCGCGGGATTCTCGACGATCTACCTGGGCGAGCAACCGCGCTGGAACCACCTCGTGGCCTTCGCGCTGGTGGTCGTCGCCGTCTTCTTCGCCTTCCTGCCCGGCGGCGCCGCGGCGCACATGCCTTGACCGGTCGGGGCCAACCGCCTCGCCCCCTCACGCGCCCAGATCGCTCAGGTCGGCAAGCGCGATCTTCTCGCGGACCTGTCCGAGCGCTTGCTGCACCCGATCGAGAAGCTCGGTAGGCACGGCTTCCGGAACCTCGTCGTAGTCCGAAGGAAGCGCGACGGTGAGATCGAGGCCGCCACGGCTCACGCCGGCCACTACCGAGAACGACTGGCGTTCGCCGTCGGAGAGCTGGACCCAGTACTGGTGAGAAATGGCAAAAGGCTTCAGGGCCGCCGTCGAGCTGTCGGGCTCGCAGGGCGGCGTTGCTGGATTCGAGTACACTTCATGACCTCCGCGTACGGGCGCGGCACGAACGGCCGCGCTCCGGCACGCAAGATGCCAGACCCGGGCCTGAAACGGCGCTGAAACCCGCTGAAACGCGCTGGCGCCTCAGCGAGCCTTCGACACGAGATACCGGGAGTAGGTCTCCTCGTCGAAGCCGACGACCAGCACTCGCCCGACTCGCATTGCCGGCGCTCGCAGGTTGCCTGTGGGGCCCAGCAGCGCCTCCGCCAATGCCGCGTCGTCGGGTTTTGACGCGCTCATGTCGAACCGCACGATCCTCTTGCCCTTGCAGGCGACGACCTCCGAGGCGGACCGCGCCAGCGCCAGCGCCTGCGCACGTCCAATCGGGCTCTTGCGAGCGTCGGTCTCTTCCGCGGCGCGGATGCTGTGTTTCGCAAGGAACCCCTGCGAACGGCCGCAACTCGTTCAGCCCTTCCGGTGGAGAATCCAGTCCAGCTTCGGCATGTCTTCGGAACCTCCTCGATGACAATGAATGGTAGCAGACAAGCGCCCGCCCGATTGTTCGAAACTGTTACACTGCCGAGCGCGGGCACGGGCAGTCCGATCCATGGAACGTATCCAGATCTTCGTTTCTTCTCCGGGCGACGTCGCCGACGAGCGCGCCTCCGCCAACGCCCTTCTCGGTCGCCTCGCCAGCGAGTTCGGCGATCGCGTGGAGCTGCGGCCGATCGTCTGGGAACACCAGCCTCTGCAGGCCCACTCCGGCTTCCAGGAACAGATCGTCGCTCCCTCCGGCTGCGACGTCGTCGTCTGTATCCTCTGGCGGCGGCTCGGCGGTCAGGCCAAAAGCGAGCGGGCGCGCCCCGCCGTGCTGGTCTATCGCAAGACCGCGCCGCAAGCCATCGACGTCGACGACCCTTCCCTGGCCGAAAAGCTCGAACAGAGCAAGAAGGTCGAGGCCTTCTTCCAAGAGCACTTCTTCAACAGCGAGGACGGCACGATCCGGCGGGCCTTTCACCAGGTGACCGACACCTCCGCCTTCGCCGAGCGGCTCGAGGAACACCTGCGCGCCCTGCTCACGGACTGGTACCCAGCTGCAGCGGGGGCGAGGCGTCGGCTCGCCCAATGGAGTGGCTCGCCCTTTCGAGGCCTTGAGACGTTCGACTACGCGCACTCGAAGATCTTCTACGGCCGCTCGCGAGCCTCGGGAGAGATCGTCGCGGCGCTCAGGGGGCAGGCCGCCGCCGGCCACGCCTTCGTGCTCTTGCTGGGGATGAGCGGCTCCGGTAAGTCGTCTCTGGCGCGTGCCGGAGTGATGCCGCTGCTCTGCGAAGGCAACGTGGTCGAGGGCGTCGGCCTGTGGCGCCGGGCGACGGTGCGTCCGGGCGACGGTGGCGGCGACCTCTTCGCCGGTCTCGCCTCCGCGCTTTCGCGCGACGAGGCTCTGCCCGAGCTGGCCGCGGACGGCCTCGACACGGCGGGGCTGGCGCGTCTTCTCAACGAAGAAGCGGCCTCGGCGCCTGCCTCGCCGTCGGTCTTGCTCCCGCGGTTGGAGGCCGTTCTAGCCCGGCTCGCCACTCCCCCAGCCCGGATCGCGCTCCTGGTCGATCAGCTCGAGGAGGTCTTCACTCACGAACAGGCCGATCCGATCCAGAGGACTCGGTTCATCTCATTGGTCTCGAAGCTCGCGCGCTCGGGTATGGTTTGGGTCGTCGCCACTTTGCGGGCCGATTTATACGCCCACTGCCAGGATCACTCGGAGCTGGTTGCGCTCAAGGCGGGGGCCGGCCAGTACGACCTGCTGGCCCCCACCGCCGACGAAATCGGTCAGATGATCCGGCTGCCGGCACGGCTGGCGGGCCTGGAGCTGGAGGAGGAGGCCGGCGGAGGCGCCCGGCTCGAGGACGAGCTGCGCGACTCGGCCGTCAAGAGTCCCGAGGCGCTGCCGCTGCTCGAATTCGCGCTCGAGGAGTTGTACAAGCGCCGCACGGACGACGGCGTGCTGACGCTGGCGGCCTATCGCGAGATGGGCGGTCTCGAGGGAGCTCTGGCCCAGCGTGCGGAGGAGACGTTCCGTACTCTGCCGGCCGACGTGCAAGCGGCGCTTCCGGCAGTGCTGCGCCGGGTGGTGCAGTTCGACTTGGCCGGAGGCGAGCACGTCACCAGCCAACGGTCGCCGCGGGTAGCTTTCGACACGCCCCAGGCGGCCGCTCTGGTCGATGCTTTCGTGACCGCCCGGCTCTTCGTCACGGCTAGCGCCGCCGACTCGACACCCGTCGTCGGAGTCGCGCACGAGGCACTCTTGCGCAACTGGCCGCGGGTAAGCGAGTGGCTGATGGAGGACCGCGAATTCCTGCTCTGGCGACGACGTCTCGAGAACGCGCGCGCCGAGTGGGAGCGCACGGGCCGCGACGCGGAGGCCCTGCTGGGCGGCGTGGCCCTGGCCGAATCCTCGCGCTGGCTCTCCTCGGACCGCGGCGCCGATCTCGCGCCCGAGCAGCGCCACTTCATCGAGACCAGCGCCCGCGCAGCGGCCGCCATCCTGGCCGAGCGCGAGGCCGCACGCCGCCGGGAGCTGGAATTGGCGCAGGCGGAAGCCAGGAACGCCGTCAAGCTCAGACAACGCGCATGGTTGTTGGTCTTCCTCCTGGCGATAAGCGTGGGCCTCTCGCTCTGGAGCATTCTCTTGCGCCGCGAGGCCCAGGCGAGTCAGGCATCCGCGGAAGAACGCACCGCGGTGGCCCGGGCGCAGAGGCTGGGTTCCGTGGCCATGGCCGAAGTCATGCTCACCCACAACGCGCAGCTCGGACTGCTGCTCGGGACGCACGCGATGATCGGAGACCCGCGTCTTTCGACGCGAGTCCCCTCGGCCGAGCAGGCCATCCGCATCGCCATCGGCAGCGTGGGAGGCCGCCTGTTGCCCGGCCGCCACTTGGGGCTTGGCACGATGGCGCTCTCCCCGAACGGAAGGACGCTGGCCGCTGGAGGCTCCGAGCCCGGCATCCGGCTCTGGGATCTGACAGAGCCGCTCTCGGCCCCCCCGCCTTCTCGAGGCCCACCCCGCAGGAGTGTCCGAAATCGACTTCAGCGGCGACGGGCGATGGCTCGGCTCGCGCGGCGCCGACGGGGCCGTGCGGCTCTGGGACCTCACGGCAAGCGCTTCCGCAGACAAGTCCGAGGAGATTCTTCCCGCCGCGCGGAAGGGCCGAGCCATCGCCTTCCGGCCCGGCAGCCGTTACCTGGCTGTGCTCGAAGAAGGCGGCTGGGTCCGGATCTTCGGTCTGGAGTCCGGCCGGCCCGCGAGAGAGCTTCGCGTTTTGCCCGGCACACGCGCCACCAACGTCGCCTTCAGCGCCAGCGGCGACTGGCTGGCCGCCGCGGGCTCGGCCGTGCGCGTGTGGGAACTGTCGGCCGACGCGACGCCCGTCGCCTCGTGGCCGCTGGCGACCGGCAAGAGCCGCGACACGGATCTCGCCTTCTCTCCGAACTCGAAGACCCTCACCGTGGGCACGGAGGACTCGGAGGTTTGGGCCTGGGATCTCGAACCCGGAAAGACGCCAGGCGCGCCGCGTGTGCGCCCGGGACTGCCAGGACCTGTCCTCTCGCTC
>JACQFU010000066.1 GCA_016199905.1 Candidatus Wallbacteria bacterium | reverse complement strand
TTCCTCTTCAGCGCCTACAAGAAACTCCATGACGGCGGAGGCCAACTCGGACTCGTGGGAGTTTCTCCGGAGCTGGCGAAGGTCTTCGAGGTCGTCGGACTGCCCTCTCTGGTGCGGTCGTTCCCGACCGAGAAGGAGGCTCTCGACTACTTCAAGGAGCAAGAGGGTTGAGCGACGAGTCGGAAGGCAAAAAACCGCGAACACTGCGGGCAACCCCACCCCCCCGCTCGCCGAGGCCCCAGGGCCGGGAAACACAGTTCGACCGGTACGAACGCCCGCGTCCCGGCGATAACGACCGCTTCGAGGAGCGCCCCCCCGGCGAAGAACGCGCCCGGGTGTTCGTTGGCGTCCCGATGCCCGACGCCGCCCAGATGGCCCTTTCGAAGCTGCAGGCAGAGCTGCGCGAGCGGCCCGAGTTGGCCTGGAACGTCTCCTGGCCGAAGGCGGCAGGTCTCCACATCACGCTGCAGTTCTTGGGTGAAATATCTCCGCCGCGCGCGCGACTGGTGGGACGAGTGCTCGAGGAGATCGCTGCCGGCTTCAAGCCGTTCACGCTGGACCTGTTCGGCGTCGGAGCGTTCCCCAAGGCCGGCCGGGCCAGCATCCTGTGGGCCGGTGTCCGCAGCGGAGCCGAGGTCCTTTGCAAGTTCCAGCGAGAGCTGGAGACTCGCCTCATCCAAAACGGTTTCGCCCGGGAGGAGCATGTCTTCGAGCCCCACCTGACGTTGGTGCGCTTGAGGATGCCAGCCGATCTGCGCGCCGTCGTGCGCCAGTACGCGAAGTTCGGCTTGGCGGGAATTCCCGTGGGCTCGGTTCACGTCATGCAGAGCGAACTTCTGCGCGGCGGCGCCGTCTACACCCCGCTTTCGACGGCCGTGCTTGGCAGCCCCACGAAGTCCGAGCAATCCGCTTGACTCCCGTCCCGGGCAGTCCCAAACTCGGGATGCTCGACGATTCCATCCATTCCTGTCGAAAAGGAGTTTCCCCACAGTGCCATTTCAGCGCCTGGTCCCCAAGAAGATGTTCCTCACCAAGGGAGTAGGGACCCACAAGGAGTACCTCAACAGCTTCGAGGTCGCCCTGCGCGACGCCGGTATCGAGAAGTACAACCTGGTCACGGTTTCGAGCATCTATCCTCCCGGTTGCAAGATCATCTCGAAGGCGGAGGGGCTCAAGCTCCTGGAGCCCGGGGCGATCATCCCGGTCGTGATGAGCCGCCAGTCGACCAACGAGCCCAACAGGCTGATCGCCTCCAGCGTGGGGCTGGCCTTGCCCGCAAAAGGTCGCAAGCGCGAGCAGACCTATGGTTACCTCTCGGAGCACCACTGCTACGGCGAAACCGAGGAGAAGGCCGGCGACTACTGCGAGGACATGGCCGCCCAGATGCTCGCCACGATCATGGGGCTGGAGTTCGACATGGAGAAGGCCTACGACGACCGAAAGGACCTCTGGCGCGTCAGCGGGCACGTGATTCACACGCGCAACATCACTCAGTCCTCCGTCGGCAACAAGAAGGGGCTCTGGACCACGGTCGTCGCCGCTTCGGTCCTGATCGTGTAGCCATGAAGAGGACCCAGAAGCCGCGCAAGAAAACGCCCGCGAAGGTACTTCCCCACGAAATCCGCGTCGGCAGCGGCCATCCAGCCGCCATCCACGGGAGCACGTGCGATCGGATGATCGCCCAGCTCGCGCCTGTCCAGCCCTGGCGCCCCAAGCCCAAGATGTCCGTCGTCGATCTCGTGGACGGCTTCAGAGCCCGTGGCGCATTCAACGGCGGCCGCCTGGCGGAGGCCTGCCGCCTTTACGAACACGTCCTGTCGACCAACGCCACCGTGGCGCTCACGCTCTCCGGCGCCATGGTTCCTGCCGGGATGGGCGGGACTCTCATCGAGTTGATGGAACGCGGCTTTGTCGACTGCATCATCAGCACCGGCGCCAACCTCTACCACGACTTGCACTTCGCGCTCGACATGCCCGTCGTTCAGGGCGACTTCCGGGCCGACGACGAGAGCTTGGCCAAGGACGGCGTGGTTCGCATCTACGACGTGTTCATCACCGAGAAGGTGCTGCTCGATACGGACCTCTACATCCGCAAGTTCGTGGAGCGGTTGCCCGGCACGGAGCCGCTCTCGACTGCGCGACTGCACCGCCTCCTGGGAGAGCATGTCCTGGAACACGCGCCGCATCCGGAGTTATCCTTCGTCGCGGCGGCCGCGCGCCTGGGGGTGCCGGTTTACACCAGCTCTCCGGGGGACAGCTCCATCGGTATGAACCTGGCCGGCGTGAAGTTCGACGGCGGCCGGTTGATGATCGATCCGGACCTCGACGTCCTCGAGACCAGCGCCATCGTCCATGCGGCCGAGCAGAACGCGGTGATCATGATCGGCGGAGGCTCACCCAAGAATTTCTACCTCCAGACGCAGCCCACGCTCTGGCAAATCCTGGGCGTCAACAAGGGCGGCCACGACTACTTCATTCAGCTCACTACCGACAGTCCCCACTGGGGCGGCCTCTCGGGTGCCACCCCGCAGGAGGCCGTGAGCTGGGGCAAGGTCAAGCCCGGCCAGCTCAAGAACAACGTCGTGGTCTACAGTTGCGCCACGGTGACCGCTCCCGTGTTGTTCGGCTACGCCGTTTCCAGGTGCAAGCCGCGCAAACCCAAGCGACTGGGCGACCAGCTCGACGACATCCTCACCGGCCTGAGGCGGGCCACCGGTTCCAAGCGCAAGCCCGGCGCCGCCGGCAAGGGGCTGTAGGGAGACTGTAAGCCGCAGGCCCCGCGGACGCTGGTGGGCCGAAGGCCGAAAGTCGCGAGCTCCAAGTCCATGCCCGACGTTCCATCGCCTCGCGTCTCGCTGGTCGTCCCCGTCTACAACGAGGAGGAGTGCCTCCCCGGACTGATGGCGGAGCTCGCGGCGGCGCTGTCCGGAGCGGCCGGCCTCGAGGGGCGCTACGAAATCGTCCTGGTCGACGACGGCAGCACCGACGGCACCGCCGCGTTGATGGATCGGCTCGCGGCGGCCGACGCGCGTGTGCGCGTCGTGCGGTTCCGAAAGAACGCGGGCCAGACCGCAGCCTTCGACGCCGGTTTCAAGGCGGCCCGGGGCGACGCCGTCGTCACGCTGGACGCCGACGGGCAAAACGACCCGGCCGATATTTCGAGGCTTTTGAGTCTGCTGGAGCAAGCCGACGCCGTTTGCGGCATCCGCGCCAATCGCCGGGACAGCTGGGTCCGGCGCCTCAGCAGCCGCATCGGCAACTCTGTGCGCAACTGGGCGACGGGCGAGGACATCGTCGACACCGGCTGTTCGCTCAAGGCTTTTCGAAGGCAAATCCTGGGCAAATTCCAGCTCTACACGGGCATGCATCGGTTCCTTCCGACGCTGGTCCGCCTGGCGGGCGGCACTGTGCTGCAGACTCCGGTCCACCATCGCCCGCGCCAAGCCGGCACCGCAAAGTACGGCGTGGGCAACCGGATGTTCCGCACCGTCGCCGACCTGCTGGCGGTGGTCTGGATGAAGCGGCGCTGGCTGCGCTACGAGATTGTCGAGGAGACGAAACGATGACGGACGCTCAATGGGAGATCGTGGGATTCATCGGTCAGTTCGTCTTTGGGGGACGTTTCCTGGCACAGTGGATCGCCAGCGAGCAGGCGAAGAAGGGTGTCGTGCCAATCAGCTTCTGGTATCTTTCGATTCTCGGCGCGATCATCGTTTTCGGATATGCGGTCCACAAGTCGAGCCCCTCTTTCATGATGAGCCAGGCCTTCGGTCTCGTGGTCTATTGCCGCAACTTGGCGCTGGTCGCCAAGCACAAGGAAGCCCACTCGGCCCAGCCCGAGTAGGCTGCCAGGGCGGGCTCAGGCCGCGCTTCTCGTACAAATAGTTCATCCGGGGCAAAGTTTTTGGAGGAACCGAGCCGATCCATTCCTTGGGGGTTCTCCATCCATGGCCAAGCCTAACATCCGAAAGCTTCCGTCCTCGGGCTCGGGTTCCGACTCTCCGCCCGACGATGGCTTCCTCCCCTTCGACCCGGCGCCCATGCCCAGGACGCGGTTCGCCCTGGGTGCGGCCGCGATGCTGGTGGCCTTTCTGGCGGGGTTTTTCGCCGCCAACTTCATGTGGAGCCAGCAGCGCAGCATGGACGTCGTGACGCTGCTCGACAGCGCCCGGCGCAAATCCGGCGAGGTGAAGCTGCCCGTGCTCTGGGATGCCTACCGCGAGGTGAGCTGGGTCCTGAGCACCGATCCCCAGAACCAGGAAGCCAAGGACCTGAGCGAACGCATCCGCGAGAAGATTGCCAGCGCGGCCCTGAACAAGACCAAGGCGGAGATCCGCGACGACGTGGACCGCGAGAAACGCGACCACTACGCCGACTTTCGTCGCAAGGGGCTGGCGTCCTGGCGCCGCGGCCAGTTGGAGGACGCGGCCGGGTACTTCGAGATCGCCCTCGACACCTACTCCACGGGCGCTTTGAAGCGGGACCTGTTCTACATCTACAAGGCCCTGGGCGAGCAAATGGCCAATCGCAAGGAGCCCGAAGCCGCCGACCGCTACGCCGAAAAGGCCCGCCGGCTGGGAGTCTTTGTGGCCGGCAAGCTGCAAGCTCCGCGAATCCTGCCCGAGAACCTGCTCAACGAGATCGACGGCGCGGAGATGCTGCTGGTCCCCGATGGCTGGGTCCGGATGGGGAACCCGCTCGGCGCGTCCGAGGAGAAGCCTGTCCACAACGTCTTCATCGAAGCGTTCTTCATGGACAGGACCGAGATCACCAACGCCCAGTACCAGCGTTTCCTGGCCGCCACGAACCGCAAGGAGCCGCGCTACTGGCGCGATCCCAGGTTCGATAGGCCCGAGCAGCCGGTCGTGGGCGTCACCTGGACCGACGCGATGGCCTACGCCCGGTGGGCAGGTAAGCGGTTGCCGACCGAGGCCGAGTGGGAGCGCGCATCGCGAGGCGATCAGAAGGCGTCCTACCCCTGGGGCGGCGAACTGCCGAACGACGCGGGTGTCGTGAGAGCCTGCTTTGCAATGGGGCCTGCCGGAACGCCGCATGCCACGATGGGCCCGGTCGTGGCGGGCAGCTACCCGAATGCGGCTTCGCCCTTCGGCTTCCTCGACATGGTCGGCAATGCCGCCGAGTGGGTCAGCGATCGCTACGCGGATAACTACTACGCGGGCAGTCCCGAAAGGAATCCCAAGGGCCCTGCAACCGGAGCCGAGCGCGTCGTGCGAGGCGGGTCGTGGGCCGATCCCGCAGAGAAGATCACGGTCACCATCCGCGGCCACCTGCACGCCGAATCCGAAGAGAGCACGGTCGGCTTCCGCTGCGCGATGGACGCCAAAGCGCGCTGACCGGGTCGGTGCCCAACAGACGCCTCAGACCTCGCGAACCGGTGGCGCGTCGCTCGGTCGCCAGTCGCCGCCTTCGACGATCGCGAGCGTCCCTGCCCGCAAGCTCACGACGGCCCGGGCGGCGAGCAGTCGATTGCTGAGGCCGCGAGCGCGCCACGGGCTGAGCGGCTCCGCGGCAAGGTTCCAGCGCAAACCCTCCGTCGCGACTCCTTCCGCCTCGCCCCCGAGTGCCAGCAGCGAAACGATGGGATAGCGTGGCTCGGCCGTCAGCACCTCCGCTCGGCCCGGCAGGACGAAGCGA
>JACQFU010000164.1 GCA_016199905.1 Candidatus Wallbacteria bacterium | reverse complement strand
GGGCTCGGAGAAACGATATGCGAGCGATGTCTCTGAAAACAAGTCGCGAGAGAGATCGTGACAGTCAGTATTCAGACTGGGATCATGGCCATCTCGACTCGGATCATGTTCCGTAAGGACATTTCCAAAACGTTCTACTAGGCGGGGCTCGGGGCACGCATTGTAGGCCTCGATGAGCGGACCGGCCATGTTGCGTGACACCGGGCCCGTGACCAGCAGCATGTCGGCGTGCCGCGGGCTGGCGACAAAGTGAATGCCGAAGCGGCTCGAGTCGAAGATGGGGTTGTTGATCGCCTGGACTTCGAGATCGCAGCCATTGCACGATCCCGCCGAGACCTCGCGGATGTGGAGCGAGCGGCCGAAGATGGCCCCGATGCTGCGTCGCAGAATTCCGCCGATCCGCTCCAGCGGCGGCTCGGGACAGCTCGCACCCGCGGTGGTCCGGCCCGGTTCCTCTGGGCCGCCGGATTTGACCAGGCTGGCGTCGGCCTCGAAGGTCTGGAGCCAGGCCTCCAGTCTCAGGGTATCTCGGTCGAAGCTGGCCAGCTCGAACTCCTGCGTCATGCGCACGGCGCCTGCCGGACAGGCCGTCACGCAGTCGGCGCAGAAGATGCAGCCTGCGAGGTCCAACGTGAGTCGATCCGGATGAGTCTGGGTCGCAGGTTCCAGGCGAATGACGCGCGTCGGACAGGCCTGGACGCAGTCTCCGCATCCGTCGCAGCGCTCTGGATCGAGGTCCGGCCGGCCTCTAAATCGATCGGGACACCGCGCCGGCTCTCGAGGGTAGGCCTGCGTGACCACTCCAGTCCGCAAAGACTTCCACAGATTGCCGAACATGAGCTAGAGATCGCTCCCGGAATAGGAAAGATTGAAACTCTTGTTGCAGAGGGGAAAGTCCGACACCAGGTTCATCTCGACCGCCAGAGCAAGACCGAGCCAGTTCTGAACGGACGGGTCGCGCACACGCACGCGCCAGAGGAGTCCTTCGTCGTCGGTGAGCACGCAGGTCAGGATCTCTCCTCGCCAGCCTTCCACCTGACCGATGCCGAACTCGAATGGGCGTGGCCGCTCCAGGGGCTGGAGGATGGCGCCACCCGGGAGGAACGTCAGCATGACCTCGACCAGGTCGAGCGATTGGCTCGCCTCTCGAGAGCGCACTCGGGCCCGGGCCTGGACATCGCCCTGGGTCTCGACGATGGGCTCGAATCCCAGCTCCCGGCACGGCCCGGTGGGAAAATCGTGACGCACGTCGATGCTCACGCCGCTGGCGCGAGCTGCAGGGCCGACGATGCCCAGGTCGCGAACCGCTTGCGCACCGAGCACACCGACTTGCTCCATCCGAGCGGCCACCGAGTCGGCCTCCAGCACCGTCTCGCACACCTCTGTCAGATCGGCCCGCACGCCGGGCAGCCAGGCGATCAGCTCCTTGGCCATCGCTGGCTCCAGATCGCAGCGCACCCCTCCGGGGCAGCAGAAGCCCCGCAGGTAGCGGCTCCCGGAGAGGAGCTCGCACTTGTTCAGGAACTCGCCCCGGAGCCTCGCGAAGTGAGACGCCCCGAACTGATGACCGATGTCCGCGCACAGGCCGCCCAGGTCCCCGACGTGGTTCGCCAGCCGCTCCAGCTCGAGTGCCAGGGCACGCAGATGCACCGCTCGCGACGGCACCGAAGTGCCCGAGAGTCGCTCGAGCGCCAGGCAGTACGCGAGCGCGTGTCCGAAAGACGTGTCGCCCGAGACACTCTCGGCCAGATGGACTCCCATGGCCGGTGATTGGCCTTCGAAGAGCTTCTCGGTTCCCTTGTGCTGGTAGCCCAGCCGCATCTGCAGGTGGAGAATCCTCTCCCCAAGTACGAAGAACCGGAAGTGCCCGGGCTCGATGATGCCGGCGTGGATGGGACCGACCGGGACCTCGTGCACTCCCTCGCCTCGCACCGGCCGAAAAGCCGGAGGCGGCCCCGCGACGAACGGCGGCCGGACGGTACCGTCGAAATCCTTGCGCAATCGGGGAGAGTCGACCGGAGTATGGGCGTGAAGCAGCCGCCTGTACGGCTCGGGATGGTTGAGGAGCGTAAAGCCCATCATCTCCGCCACCTCGCGCTCCTGCCAATGCGCCGCGGGCACGCGGGCGGCGATGGACTGCAAGACGGGCTTGGCAGACGGACACTGTTGCTGGACCTCTACCGTCCAGCCCGCCCGATCGAACACCACGATGGCCCTCAGGCAGAAGCCGCCCAGGCGGCCTCGCTCATCGGTGGCAACGAGGCTAGCCATGCGCCCGCCCAGTCCCACCAGCGCCGGAACCAACTTTTCGTAACCGGCCGAAACCGGGCCGATTCGCAGTTGATGCGGCCCGACTCGCTCGACGGCGATGGCCGCGCCGAGGGCCTCCGTCGACGTCTTGCCGATGCTCTTCGCGAACGACTCCTGGGATTCCATCTCGGCTCAACTCCAGGCCAGGGCTGCGATGCAGGTGTGCAGGACTCGATCCAGCACCAGCGGCACCCGCAGGCCCAGCGATAGGCAGAGGATTCCCAGGACCACGAAGGCAGTCGTCGCGCCTCGCGTTTCGCGCAACTCCCCGAGCCCGCGGGGACGCTCGCCGCACAGCACCGGAATCAAGTGCGACATGAAACCGGCAAACGTGAGGCCCAGAGCGCCGACCAAGGCGACTCCTGCGAGCACATGGCCGGACAGGAAAGCGGCCCGGATCACGAGGAACTCCGATAGGAACAGGGAGAAGGGCGGCAATCCGACGATGGCCAGACTGGCGGCTCCGAGGGCCAAACCGGTAGGCCGGCCCGTCCTCAGCACTCCCTGTATCCGCGGGATCTGCTTGGTTCCGCTCCAGTGAACGGTCTGGCCGGCGGCGAGAAACAGCAAGGCCTTGGCGACGGCATGATTGATGGCATGCAGCAGGGCGCCGTAGAGCCCCGCCGTTCCCAGGCCCAGTCCGATCGCCACGATCCCCATGTGCTCGATGGAAGAGTATGCCAGCAGCCTCTTCAAGTCGGTCTGCACGACAATGAAGAAGGACGCCATCACAACGGAGGCGAGTCCAAACGCGAGCAAAGTCGGTTCGACGCGGTCGGGTCCCATCGAGCGCGCCGCCACTGCCGACACCCGCAGCAACGCGTAAGCCGCACAGTTGAGCAGCACTCCCGACAGCAACGCCGACACGGGCGTCGGCGCCTCGCTGTGCGCGTCGGGGAGCCAGCAGTGCATCGGCACCAGGCCCATCTTGCACCCGTACCCCACGACCGTGAAGACGAACGCCAGCCTGACGAAAAGCGGATCGAGCTGAGCGGCGTGAGCCAGCAAGTACGACCAGTTCAGGGACCCGGTCCCCCCCGACTGGATGCGCAAGGACGAAGCGTAGAGCGCGATCGTTCCAATGAGGGCAAACGCAATGCCGACCGAGCAAAGCACGAAGTACTTCCAGGCCGCCTCCAGGCCGCGCCGCTCCCGGGCCAGGCAGATCAGCGGCAAGGTCACCAGCGTCGTCAACTCGAGGCTGACCCAGAGGATGCCCAAGTTGTCCGCCGTGCAAGTCCACACCATGGCCGCGTAGAACAGGAATGTCAGCGGCCAGTAGAACAGTCGCCACCCGGCGGGCAGATGGCCCTTGGCTGCCTCGGCCTCCAGGTAGGCCCCCGCGTAAACGCTGGCCAGGCAGAAGATCGTCGACGTGAGCAGCAGAGTCCCGGCCGAGAGCAGGTCGGCCCGGAGATTTCCGCCCCAGCCGAGCACGGCCCCTCCGCTGTACACGCGGTTGAACAGAACGCAACTGCCGACCAGGGCCGCCAGAGCCCCCCCGGCTCCGAAGCGGTCGGCGTCCCGGGTCGGGGCCAGCATCAGCATCAGCAGAGCCCAGGCCACGGGAGCGACTCCCAGTGTGAGCAGCAGATCCAACATCAGCCTCTCAAGTCGGACAGACCGTCCACGTCCACCTGCCCGAAGGCCCCTCCCATCCGCAGCAACAGGATTCCGGTGACCCCAGCGGCAACGATCAGATCGAAGAAGATCCCCATCTCGACGAGCAATGGCATCCCGTAGGTCTCGGTGATCCCGAAGAGGAAGATCCCATCCTCCATCAGGAGGAAACCCAGCATTTGAGTGAGGGCCTTGCGGCAGACGATCATCAGGGACAGCCCGATGAAAGCCGTTCCGAGCGAGCTGGCCAGGACGTCCCGGGTGATCCAGGGACTCGCCAGCGCCAGCGGGCGGCCAACGTGATAGGCCACCAAGGTCAGACCGCTCGCCAGGAGCAATCCCAGCGGCACCGTGAGCGATCGCTCGGCGTCGTGGGGCAGACCGATGCGCTGCTTCACGTGGAGGAAGAACGACGGGATGGCCAAACCCTTGACCACGAGCGTGATGGCCGCCACCCAGTACAGATGAGCCTCGTGGGTGTGGACTCCGATCACGGCCGAAACCATCGCCAGAAGGAAGCCCTCCAACCGCAGCAATCGAATCGACGTGGCCAGATTGCGCTGCGCCACCACGGCCACGGCCACCAGCAGCACTCCGTAACTCGCGAGCTCGACCAGCCGGCTGATGGTGTGTGTGTCCATGGCCTACCTCCCGACCGTCGCCAGTCGAATGATCGCCAGCACGGTCGCCGCGCCCGCCAAGGCGAGGGCATCGGAGATCCGGAAAAACTTCAGCCGGGCGATGCTCGACTCGAGAAGGCCGATGCCGACGGCCAGCAAGGCCGTTCGCCCCGTGAACGACAGGACGCCTGAGCCGATCGCGGACAGCGAGCTGTGGTCGGCCAGATGGAGCGGGAAGAAGAGATTGCCGATCAGGGCGAGCGAGATGCCCAGGTTGATGCCGGCACTCCACTGGATACAGGCCAGCCCGCGGCCCGAGTACTCGAGGGCGGAGGCTTCGTGGATCATCGTCAATTCCAGGTGCGTGGTCGGATCGTCGAACGGGATGCGCGCGTTCTCCGCGAGCACCACGATGGTCAGGGCAGCCAGGATCAGGGGATGCACCGGCGACAACTCCGCCGCGGCCTTGCCGGAGAATCGAAACACCATTTCGGGGATGTGGGTCGTGCCGGCCAGCCAGCCCGTGCACCAAAGCCCTAGCATCAGTGCAGGCTCGGCCAGGGTAGCGACGAAGTTCTCGCGGCTGGCGCCCAGTCCCGCAAAGGCCGTGGCCGTATCCAGCGCGGCCAGGCTCCGGACGAACCGAGACAGCGCCAGCAAGTAAACAATCAGGATGAAGTCGGCCTGGTCCGCCAGCGGAACCATCCACGAGAAGGTGGGCACCATCAGCCCCACCAGCAGGACCACGGCCCAGGCGATCGGGGGGGCGACTCGGAACACCCAGGTCGAAGTGCTGGGGACGACCTCGGACTTGCGGAGGAGCTTGAGCAGGTCCCAGAGCTCCTGGAGCAGGGGGGGCCCCTGCCGACAAGCCAAGCGGGCCTTGGTCTTGCGAATGAGCCCGATCAAGACCAGAGGCCAGACGAGCACGAGCGTCAGATGG
>JACQFU010000163.1 GCA_016199905.1 Candidatus Wallbacteria bacterium | reverse complement strand
TCGCCTGGGAGGCGATGTCGCTCACGAGCTACTTCCTCGTCGCCTTCGAAGACCTGGAATCGCAAGTGCGGCGCGCGGGGTTGCTCTACCTGGTGGCCTCGCACTTTGGCGCGGCGTGCTTGCTGCTCTTGTTCCCCCTCATGGCCGGTGGGACCGGAGCGTTCCATTTCTCGGACTTCGCCGCGGTCCAGCGCGCGCCCGGCGTGGCCACGGCTTGTTTCATGCTCGCGCTGGCGGGCTTCGGCTTGAAGGCCGGCCTCTGGCCGCTTCACTTCTGGCTTCCCGAGGCCCACCCCGCAGCGCCGAGCCACGTGTCGGCGCTGATGTCGGGCGCGATGATCGAGATGGGCATCTACGGCCTGCTGCGCGTGCTGCCCATGGTGTCGGTGCCTCCCACGTGGTGGGGACTGGCGCTGGCCGCCGTGGGCGGAGTCACGGCTCTCTTCGGAGTGCTGGGCGCGGTGACCCAGCGCGACCTCAAGCGCGTGCTCGCCTACAGCAGCGTCGAGAACATGGGGATCGTCGCGATGGCGGCTGGAGCCGGGTTCCTGGGGCGCGCCGCGCACCATCCGCAGATGGCAATCTTGGGATTCGGCGCTGCGCTGACCCACCTGCTCAACCACGGCCTTTTCAAGGGGCTGCTGTTTCAGTGCGCGGGCGCCATTTTCCACGGCACCGGTACTCGCGACCTGGAGCGTCTGGGCGGGCTGCGGACCGCGATGCCGATGACCGGCGCATTGTTCCTGACCGGCGCGATTGCGGCCTGCGGGCTGCCGCCGCTGAACGGTTTTCCCGGGGAGTGGCTGCTGTTCCGTTCGGCGTTCGCCGGGTTGGGCGGCCATTCGGCTTCTGGGGCGCTCGTCGGGGCGCTGGGGATGGCTGCGCTGGCGCTTGTCGGTGGGCTGGCTGCGGCTGCCTTTGCGCGCGCCCACGGAGTGGTTTTCCTCGGTCTGCCTCGCTCGCCGGATTCGCCGCGTGCCCACGAAACGCCCCTCGGAGAGCTGATGCCGATGGCGCTGGGAGCGGCGCTCTGTCTGGCGCTCGGCCTTTTCCCCGGGATTGTGCTCGGGCTCGTGGCGCCGGCGGCCGCAGCGTTGTCGGGGGCGCCGCCCTCCTCCGCGAGGCTGCTGCTGAGTGCGAACGGCGTGCCGTCGGCGCTGCTGGTATTGGTGGCGCTCGCGGCGGGGCTGGCGCTCTTGCGGAGTTGGCTGCTGTCGGGTCGCGACGTGCGCTCCGGTCCCGTCTGGGGCTGCGGGTACGAGCAGCCCGATGCGCGGATGCAGTACACGGCGGCTTCTTTCCCCGAACCTGCGGCCACGTCCTTCGGCACCCTCCTGCGCTCCAGCGAGGCCGGTGAGCGTCCGGCCGGCTACTTCCCGGCCTCTTCGTCGTCGGAGGAGCGGTTGGACGACCTGGCGGCCGACGGGTTCCTGGCGCCGGCGCTGGCGAAGTTCGCCGAGGCGATGCGGGGTGTCCGCCGGTTCCAGCCGGGCCGGGTGCAGATCTATCTGGTTTACGTGTTCGCCACGGTGTTGGTGCTGCTGGTGTGGCAAGTGGGAGGGGCGTGGTGATGGGCGCCATCCTTGGCAGGCTCGCGTTCTTGCTTGCGTTCGCGCCTTTTCTGCAGGGTGTCATCGGCCGCACCAAGGCCATCGCGGCAGGGCGGACCGGGCCGCCGCTCTTGCAGCCTTACCACGACATCTGGAAGCTCTTGCGCAAGGGCGCGGTCTACAGCCCCGTGGAGGGGGTGCTCTTCCGCGCGGGGCCGACGGTCGGGCTGGCCTGCGCGCTGGTGGCGGGGCTGCTGGTGCCCCTATTCGACTCGAAGGCTCCAATGGAGTTTCCGGGTGATGTGGTGCTCTTCGCGTACCTCCTGGGCCTCGGGCGGTTCCTGACGGTGCTGGCGGCGCTCGACACGGGCTCGTCCTTCGAGGGGATGGGGGCCAGCCGCGAGACGGCGTTCTCGGCTGTGTGCGAATCGGGACTGCTGCTGGCGCTCGCGGTGTTGTGCCTACCCGGCAGCGTGTTCTCGTTCGCGGGCGCGGGGGCGGCCGTCGGAGGGCTGATCCCTCACCCGGCAGTCCTTCTGGCGGCGGCGGCGCTCTTCGTGGTGCTCCTCGCCGAGAACTCGCGCATTCCCGTCGACGACCCGGCGACGCACCTGGAGTTGACGATGATCCACGAGGTGATGGTGCTCGATCACGGCGGGCCGGACTTCGCCTATATTCTGCTTGCGAGCGCCGTGAAGCTGTTCCTGATGTCGGCCGTGCTGGTGCGCCTGCTGGTCCCGGCGCCGGCCGCGGCGACGGAGGCGACGTCCGCGATCTTCCTGGCGACCGTTTTGGCAGTGGGCGTGCTCGTGGGAATCGTGGAGTCGACGATGGCGAGGCTGCGGCTGTCGCGCGTGCCGCAGCTGCTCTTCTCGGCCACGGCGCTGGCCCTGATTGCGCTTGCGGTGCTCTTCCATCCGACGGCGGGCGGGTGGGAGGCGGCGGACGCGCTGCTGGCGGCGGTGCTGGTGCTCAACCTCTTCATCGCCAGCTCGAGCCGGCTCACGGCCTGCGTGCAGGCTTGCGGCATCCAGGGCGCGGCGCTCTCGGCGCTGCCGCTGGCGTTGCACGGCGTGGGCCGGGCCGCCACCTCAGTGCATCCTCTGGCGATGGCGGCAGGCACCTTTGCCCTCAAGGCGATCGCCATACCGCTGCTGCTGCTGCGGGCGATCCGCGAGGCCAATGTCCGGCGCGAGGTGGAGCCCTCGCAGAGCCTGACCGCGTCCTTGCTGCTGGGCGCGGTGTTCACGGCCATCTCCTTCTCGCTGGGTCGAGTGCTGGTGCTGCCGGAGGCGTCGTCCTCGGCGCTGACCGTGCCGGCGGCCTTCGCGACGATGCTGGTGGGCTTCCTGATGCTGGCCGGCCGCCGCAAGGCCGTGGCCCAGGTGGTCGGCTTCCTGCTTCTCGACAACGGCGTCTTCGTCTTCGCGCAGGCCCTGGCCCGCGAAATGCCTCTGGTGGTCGAGCTGGGCATCCTGCTTGACGTGCTGGTAGGCGTGTTCGTGATGGGCATCGCCATCTATCACATCAGCCGCGAGTTCGACCATATCGACACGGACGAGCTTTCGACTCTGAGGGACTGAAACGATGGTCTTGCTGGCCCTGGTGCTGATCCCCGCCCTCACGGGCCTGGCCGCGGTGGTGCTCGGCGATGCCCCGCGACAACTGAGGCTGCTGCTCGGCGCGGCGGTGACGCACCTGACGCTGACCGCGGCGCTCTGGAGCTTTTATCCGATGGAGCGCTTCGGCGGGATGCTGATGCTGGATGCCGCCGGTCTGCTGTTCC
The DNA here is from genome assembly GCA_016199905.1 of Candidatus Wallbacteria bacterium. Taxonomy (GTDB): domain Bacteria; phylum Muiribacteriota; class UBA6191; order JACPRK01; family JACPRK01; genus JACPRK01. The sequence goes on along the minus strand of JACQFU010000163.1, from coordinate 9,589 downwards.
TTTCGATCACGAGCCTCCAGTTCCTCTTCGCCGCCATCTACTCCGTGAGCTATGTGCAGCGCGAGGGGCAGCACGCCGGCAGCACCCTGCGCTGGTTCATACCGTGCTTGCTCTGGTTCCTGGCGGCGATGACCCTCGTGACCGTGAGCGGTCACCTGGCGCTGCTCTGGGCGGCCACCGAAGCCTCGACCCTGGCCAGCGCTCCTCTGGTCTACTTCTATCGGCGCCGTGGCGCTCTCGAGGCGGCGTGGAAGTACCTGATCCTTTGCTCGGTCGGCATCGCGCTGGCGCTGCTCGGCACATTGTTGATCAGCGTGGCCGCGCCGGGTCGCCCCGGCGGCCTGGGCTTGAACGAGCTTCTCGCCGCGGCCCCCCTGATGTCGCGTCCCTGGCTGGTCGCGGCGTTCGTGCTGGCGCTGGTGGGCTACGGGACGAAGATGGGGCTGGCGCCGCTGCACTACTGGTTGCCCGACACGCATTCGCAAGCGCCCTCACCGGTCTGCGCCCTGCTCTCGGGCGCGCTCCTGAACTGCGCCTTCCTCGGCATCCTGCGCTTTCACCAGGTCTGCTTGGCTGCCGGGCACGGCGACACCTCCCGGCTGCTGATGTTGCTCTTCGGGTTTCTGTCGATGGCGGTCGCAGCGATTTTCCTGTTTGGCCAGCAGGACTACAAGCGGCTCTTGGCCTACTCCAGTATCGAGAACATGGGCATCCTGGCAGTCGGCACCGGCCTGGGAGGCGCGGCCGTGCACGGGGCGATGCTGCACGCCGTCAACCACTCGCTGGTGAAGGGATGCCTGTTCTTCCTGGCGGGGAATGTGCTCGCCGTGACGGGCACCACAGACGCTGCCGCCGTGCGGGGACTGTTGCGTCAGGTGCCGCGGACGGGTCTGCTTTTCTGCGTGCTCACGCTGGCAATCGGCGGCTGCCCGCCCTTCGGTCCATTCATGAGCGAGCTGATGGTGGCGCGGGGGGCGCTCTTCGGCGTCCATCCCTGGCTGGGCGCCCTATTCGTCTTTCTGCTGGCGCTGGCCTTCGCGGGCCTGGCCGGGACGGTGATCCCGATGCTTCAAGGCCGGCCCGACAGCGCATCGCGGCCCGCGGAACCCACGCTGACGCTGGTGTCGCCGCTCTGCCTGGCTGGGCTGGCGCTGCTGCTGGGCCTGTATGTCCCGACCTTCCTGTCCAACCTGCTCGCGAGCGTCTCGTGGGCCATGGGAGGGGGCGTGTGACGCACTGGATGGATAGATTGGGTCTTCCGGGCCTCGACACGCTCGATCTCGACGGCTTGCCTGTGGCCCGCATGCGCAACGGCGGCTGTCTGGCCCTCGACGAAGTGCCGCGGCTGTCTCCGGCGGACTTCCACGCCGCGTGTGTCGAGGCGCGCGCCCGCGGAGCGCGGCTGTCCGCGATGTTCGTGCTGCCCGGTGACGAGCGCGAGCGCACCGTGGCAGCCGTGCTGGCCCACGACGCCACCTCCCAGCTCGGTGTCGTGGCCATGGTCCTGGGCGGCGCGCGCTCCTACCCTTCCCTGACGGCCGAGATCCCGCAGGCTCACCCTTTCGAGCGCGAGCTCTTCGAACGTTACGGGCTTCGCCCCGAGGGGCATCCCTGGCTCAAGCCGTTGAGAAGGAACCTCGCTCTGGAAGACGCGCCTCCTGCGCGAGCGCCCCGGCGCGAGGCCTTCGCCGACTTTCATCGCACCGCGGGCGACGGCGTCCATGAGGTCGCGGTCGGCCCCGTGCACGCGGGCGTCATCGAACCCGGGCACTTCCGCTTCCAGTGCCGGGGCGAGCGGGTGATGCACCTGGAGATCCGGCTTGGCTACCAGCACCGCGGGGCAGAGGCGCTGCTGCGCGATGCGGCACCGGTGCGCCGGCTGGCGGTGGCGGAGTCGATTGCCGGCGACACGGCCATCGGCCACTCGCTGGCGCACTGCGCGTTGCGCGAAGCGCTGGCCGGCGTGGAACCGCCGCTGGAAGCGCAGCGCTTGAGAGGCGTCGGACTCGAGCTGGAGCGCATCGCCAACCACGTGGGCGACCTGGGCGCGCTTTGCGGCGACATCGGGTTCCTCCCGGGGAGCGCCTGGTTCGGACGCATGCGGGGCGACTTCCTGAACATGTTGATGCTGATCAGCGGCAACCGGTTCGGGCGGGGGCTGGTGAAGCCTGGCGGCGTCCGCTTCGCGGTCCCCGAGACGCTGGCAGGGTTCATCCTGCCGCTGCTCAACCGGCTCGAGGATGAGCTTTCCGAGGTGTCGGAGATCGTCTTCGACTCGCCGTCGGTGCTGGGCCGCTTCGAGGACGCAGGCGTTCTGGACCGCGTGGCGGCCGAGGACCTGGGTATCGTGGGGCCGGCGGCCAGGGCCAGCGGCTGCGACCGCGACGTGCGTCGCGATCACCCTGCGGGGATCCATCGGTTTGCACTGGTGCCCGTGGCGATGGTCGAGGCGGGCGACGTGATGTCGCGGGCGCTGGTGCGTTGGCTGGAGGTGCAGCGGTCGCTGCAGTTCGTCCGCGAGCAGCTTCGGATGCGCCACTCGCAGGGGGCGTCCGCGCTGGCGTGCGACGTTCCGCCGCCGCCGCCGTCGTCGGTTGCCGTGGCGATGGTGGAGGGTTGGCGCGGCGAGATCGTGCACGCCTCGGTGACGGACGCCGACGGCCGGGTGGCGGGCTACAGCGTCGTGGACCCATCGGTTCACAACTGGTTCGGGCTTGCGTTCGCCATGCGCGACAACCCGATCAGTGACTTTCCGCTCTGCAACAAGAGTTTCAATCTTTCCTACGCGGGGCACGATCTGTAGAGGAGCCAACCAGGATGCAACGGATGCTGCGCGCGCGACTGAGGCAGGGCCATCGCACCTTCGAGGTGCCGCCGGGGCCGGGGTCGCTGCCCGACATCTTCCGCGGCCGGCCGGAGCTGGCTCCCCAGCTTTGCGAGCAGGGCTGCAGCGCCTGCGCCGTGGCTTGTCCGACCGGCGCCATCGGGACCCAGCCGCTCACGCTCGATCTGGGCAAGTGTCTCTTCTGCACGGCCTGCACGGATGCCTGTCCCTCGGGGGCAATTCGATTCCGGCCGGACCAGCGGCTGGCGGCCTCGGCGCGGGAGGACCTCGTTCTCCGGGGCAAGGAGCAATCCTCTGCGCGGGCGCTGGACGAGAAGACGCGGCGGCTGTTCGGGCGGTCTCTGAAGCTGCGTTCGGTGGCTGCCGGCGACTGCAGCGGGTGCGCCGCCGAGCTGGTGGCGCTGGGCAACGTGGTGTTCGATCTGGGGCGGTTCGGGATTCAGTTCGTGGCCTCTCCGCGCCATGCCGACGGGCTCGTGATCACGGGGCCTGTGACGCGGAACATGCAGAAGGCTCTGCTGGATGCCTGGGAGGCGACGCCGTCGCCGCGCCTGGTCATCGCCGTGGGGGCGTGTGCCATAAGCGGCGGCCCGTTCGCCGGGGCCGAGGCGTCGCTCGGAGGGGTGCCTCGGGAGATGAAGGTCGATCTCTACGTGCCGGGTTGCCCGCCGCATCCCTTGACGCTGATTGACGGTCTGTTGAGACTGCTCGGAAGGATGGAGGAGGTCGGGGGGAGCTGACCTGTCCGACGAGACCCCCAGCTCAAACGCGCGGGAGCCGGAACCAGAACGTGCTGCCCTTGCCCGGTTCGCTGGCCACTCCGATCCGGCCTCCCATCGCCTCCACGGCCAGCCGGCAAAACGTCAGCCCCAGCCCGGTCGAGTACTTGGCTTGCTTCACCTGGCCTTGAACCTGGCCGAATTTCTCGAAGATCTTCTCGTGAAACTCCGCCGGGATGCCGGGGCCGGTGTCCTGGACGGACACCTCGATCTCGGAGCCCTCTGCGCGGATGCCGATGGTGATGCGGCCGCCCGCGGGCGTGAACTTCAACGCGTTGCCGAGCAGGTTCACGATGACGCGGTGCGTCAAGTCGTGGTCGACGTTTGCCCGGGTGCTCGGATCGGCGGTCTGGATCTGAACCTCGCAGCGGCGCGCCAGTCCTCCGACGGTGCGGACAGCCTGCCCGGCCAGCTCGGCGATGTCGCCGGGTTGTCGATTGACCGTCATCTGGCCGCTCTCCAACTTGCTCACGTCGAGCATCGCCGAGACCATTTCGATCAACTTGGTGCACGCGCCGAAGGCCGTATCCAGCATCGCCGTCTGCTCGGGCTGCAGCCCTTCTCTCAGGTCCATGTCCAGCAGCTCCAGGTTGCCCCGGAGCGCCATCAGCGGAGTGCGCATGTCGTGCGCCATCATGTGAACCAAGCTGTCGCGGAGCCGCTCCAGTTCCTCGGAACGGGTCAGGCTCGCCTGCAAGTCCCGATTTCTGTCGGGTGGGCGCGCACCCGGGCGAGCACCTCCTGGGGCTCGAACGGCTTGGTGACGAAGTCGACGGCTCCCAGCGCCAGTGCCTTGACCTTGTCGTCGGTCTCGTGGAGCGAACTCAGAAAGATGACGGGGATTTCATGGGTCAGCGGGTTTGCCTTGAGCGACTCGCAGACGGCGTACCCATCCATCCCGGGCATCATCACGTCGAGGAGGATCAGGTCGGGAGGGGCATCGGACCCGGCGATCTCAAGCGCCTTGGAACCGTTCAGGGCCAACTTCACCTCGTAGCGTGACTTGAGGATCTCTCCCACGATCTGGATGTTCTCGACGACGTCGTCGACGACCAAGATCCGGTCCTTGTGAGCATCCATGGATTCCTCCCTTTGCGTTCCCACGACGGCTTAGATCGCGATGCCCAGACGCTGGGCGAGCTTCTCGACGCCCTGAAGCGCCGAGTCGAAGTCGCACGCCCGCAGCGAAGATTCCAGCAGGGAGAACTCCTCCGGCGGGCACGACCTCGACAGGTCCTCGCGCAACCTATCGAAACACTCCAGTGACTCCAGATTGCTGGCCTTCAACTGTCGGGCCAGCTCGCCAAGGGCACTCCCCAACGAGACAGGAATGGAGGCTTGCGAGGCTTCGCCGGCGGTTCCCCCTGGCACGTCGGGCAGGGCCGACGCGATCCGGCCGACGATCCTGCCCAGTTCCTCCGAAAAGCGGACAAGGGGTGCGCGAGCCGCCTCCGGATCGTTGCCTCGGAAAGCAATCTCCAGACTCGCCGCTGCAGCTTCGACTGTGGTTGCGCCCAGGTTGCCGGCGAGTCCCTTGACGGTATGGGCCAGCTGGCGTGCGCGCTCTAGATCTCGTTTCTCCATCGCGTCCGACATATCGGTTGCCGTGCCGGCCCTGGTTTCGGCGAAGCGCCTCAGCAGGCTCGCATACAGTCCGGCGTTGCCGGCCACTCGCTCCAGGCCGGCCACGGTGTCCACGCCTTCGATTTGGGGCATCTTGTCCGGAGCTGGCGAGGTACCGGCGCGGTCCGGCGCCGGCGCGTCTGCAATCGTGTCTCCCGGCCGGTACCACCGCCGAAGCGTTTCGAACATCGCGACGGGATCGATCGGCTTGGTGATCTGGTCGGCCATGCCCGACTCGCGAAAGCGGAGCTTCTCCTCTCCCAAGGCGTGGGCTGTCAAGGCGATGATCGGCAAGTCCGCGAATCGGCCGTCGGCCCGAATCCGGCGCGAGGTCTCGTGGCCGTCCATCTCGGGCATCTGTATGTCCATCAGGACCAGGTCGTAGGAGCCGGGCGAGGTTTGCAACTTCTCGAGCGCCACGCGTCCGTTAATCGCCACGTCCACGCTGGCACCCGCGTCCCCAAGCAGTTCCACCGCAATCTGCTGGTTGATCTCGTTGTCTTCGGCGAGCAGGATGCGGGCGCCCCGCAGTGGCTTGCCCATCTCCTGGCGCGCCGCGCCGGCGTCTTGCGCCGACTCAGCCCTGGCGACGAAGAGCCGTGATAGCTCGTCGAAGAGAGTCGAGCGGGTGACCGGCTTGAAGAGGAATCCGTCCACGCCCGCGGCCTGCGCAGTCTCCCGGTCCAGCTCCTCATCGTAGCCGGTCATCAGGATAATCCGCGGGCCAGGCGAGGAGCCGCAACGGGCCCTGACTTGCCGCGCCGTCTCGATGCCGTCTAGCACCGGCATCATCCAGTCCGTCAATAGCACGTCATAAGGCTCGGAGGCCGGGGCCCGGACCACCGCATCGACCGCCGCTCGACCGTTGCCGACGGTCGTCACCTTCGACTCGATACGGCCAAGGATCCGTGCGAGCACCTGCTGCACCGAGGCCTGATCGTCGGCTACCAGCACTCTCAGGCCCTTGATGCCGGAAGAATATGCGTCTATTTGCTGGATGGCTTCAGACCTGGCTCGAAGACGGGCAGTGAAGCGGAAGGTGCTGCCCTTTCCCGGATCGCTCTCGACCGTCAGCTCGCCCCCCATCATCTCCACGAGGCGCCTCGAGATCGAGAGACCCAGGCCTGTCCCGCCGTACTTGCGCGTCGTGGACGTGTCGGCTTGAGTGAACGGCTGAAACAGGGTCGCCGCCTGCTCGGGTGTCATCCCCATCCCCGTGTCGCGTACGGCGAAACCGACCTTCAGCTCGTCGCCCGTCCGCTGGAGCAACTTCACGGACAGCTCGATCTCGCCCTTCTCGGTAAACTTGGCCGCGTTGCTCATCAGATTGACCAGCACCTGTCCCAGCCGCAGTGGATCACCGGTCAAGCTGGCCGGCACTTGTGACGAGACGTCGAAGAGCACCTCCAGACCTCTCTCGCGCGCCTTGCGGCCGGTCAGGGTGTTCACGTTTGTGAGGACGTCCTCCAGGTCGAAGTCCACGGCCTCGAGCTGCAGCTTCCCCGACTCGATCTTGGAGAAATCCAGGATGTCGTTGATGATTACCAGCAGCGAAGTTCCCGCATTGTGGATCTTGCCGACATAGTCCTGCTGCCTGGCGGTCATCTCGGTTCTGAGCGCCAAAGCCGACAGGCCGATGATCGCGTTGAGCGGTGTGCGGATTTCATGGCTGACATTGGCGACGAAGTAGCCCTTGGCCTGGTTGGCAGCTTCTGCCGACTCCTTGGCACGCTGCAGCTCCTGCTCCATGCGCTTGCGATCGGTGAGGTTCTCCTTCACCGCCACAAAATGCGTGATTTCGCCAGCCACGTCGCGCAGCGAGGAGATGGAGGCCAGCTCCCAGTAGAACTCGCCGTTCTTCTTTCGGTTGCAGAGTTCGCCCCGCCAGACTTTTCCGGACAGCAGCGTCGACCACATCTCGCTGTAGAAGGCGGCTGAGTGGACGCCCGACTTCAGAATACGCGGATTCTGGCCCAGGGCCTCCTCCGCAGTGAAACCGGTCAGCTGGCAGAAGCTCGGATTCACGTACTCGATAATGCCGGCCCGGTCCGTGACCACCACGCAAGCGGACCCTTCCTCGACGGCTCTGGAGAGCATCTGGACTCTGTCGAACGCTCTGCAGTACTCCACGGCTAGTGCCGTCAGATCGGCGGCATAGCGTATGAGTCGCAGCTCCTCGGCATCCGGGGAACACGGCTTCCGATGATAGACGGCGAACGAGCCCAGGGGCTGGCCCGATGCCGCGAGGACCGGCTCGGCCCAGCAGGACGCCATGCCCACTCGCCGGGCCAGACCGCCCATGTCCGGGCTGCCGCCGGCTTCGCGCGCGTCCGGCACGATGGCGCGCTGGCCGGTGCGCGCCGCGACGAAGCAACAACTGTCCGCGTCGTCCGTCGCTGCTTCGTTCACGACGTCGGCGTAGTCCGGTGGCAGGCTGGGCGCCGCGCCCAGCTGCAGGCGAGCGCGACTCTCGTTGAGAAGCAAGATGGAGCAAACGATCGAAGGGTCCTCTTCCTCCACCGACTCGGCAATCGCGCGCAACACGCCGGACAGCGACGAGCCCTTCGTAAGGGATTCGAGGATGCGGTTGCGATTGCGTTCGCGAATCTCGACCCGTCTTCGCTCCTCGATGTCTCTGAAGACCACGACGGCGCCAGTGACCGATCCGCTCTCTCTTATGGGCGCGCTGACGTACTCGATCGGGAAGGTCGTGCCGTCCTTGCGCCAGAACAGCTCGTCGGTTCCGCGCCGAACCAGGCTATCGCCCAGCACGGCGATAATCGAGCATTCCTCAATCGGATAGGGCGAGCCGTCGCGCTTCGTATGATGCAAGACGTTATGTTGCGACTTGCCCAGTAGCTCCTCGACGCTCCAGCCCGTCATCTGGGCGGCGGCGGGGTTGGCGAAGGTCACGTTGCCTTCGAGGTTGGCGCCGTACACGCCCTCACCGATGCTCTCGAGGATCAGCTGCGTCCGCCTCCTGGCGTTCTCGAGCGCATTCTGCTGCTGCAGCCGGACGAGAAGATCGTGACGCATGCGGCGCACGATGATGGTGAGACTGATCGCCGAGGCCAGCAGCGTGAACAGCACGGCGGACGTCGTATTCCGCCGGATGTGTGCGAGCACGGCGTAAGCCTCGGCCGTGGGGGATACGACGATGACGATCCAGGGAACGGCCTTCAGTTGCGTTGCCGAGACCAGGTCCATGGACCCATCGGGCCGATTGGTTTCCGCCGTGCCGTTGTTGCCAGCCATGGCGGCTTCCAGAACGGGATTGCCGCTCCCGGGAAGCGAGCGTTGCCGCCCCGTGGCATCTGTTCCGCCCATGAGCAGCATCCTGTCGCGCGACCAGAGCTCGACGTGGCCGTCGCGACCAACGGGAGTGGCGACCAAATGCGTGAACCGCGACTCGGTGTCAGGATCGAGTCGGGCCGCGACTAGGCCGGCGACAGGGCCTTCCGGACTTGGGATGGGAGCCACGAACACGAGATCGGGCGGACCGGCCGGATTGGGATAAACGCTGGTGGCAGGTTCCCGGGTGGCGACGGTTTTCCGAAAGGATTCCTCGGTAAAGGCGCTGGGCAACGGACAAGCGACGTCCGTGTCGGGGTGGCGCGCCAACAGCCGGCCGGTCGCCGAAATCAGCATCAAGCCGGCCGGAAAGACCGCCGCGGCGGCTTGCGACTCCCGGAGGAATCCCTGCGCGCGAGTGCTATCGGCCAGAGCTGCCGGGGGTACAGTGGCGGCGATCCTCGCCAACGTCTGGAGCCGATCTCGCAACAGGCCGTCGAGGTCTGCAGCCAGGGCGGATGCGAGCGCGGACTGCTGCGTCTGGACCGAGCGCCTGACCGCAGTCGTCATGCCGGTCATGACGAAGCCCGAAAAGAAGCTGATGAGGCCAAGGACCCCCAAGCTGAAACAGATCGTGAGCAGGAGATCCCGGTTGCTGTGCTGCATTTGGAGCGTGGCCCCCGGGCGGGACCCGGCGGTCGCAACTAGCTTGCCACCGCGGCAGGTCTGAGCGCAACGGAAAGCCGGGCACTCGACGCCGCTTGGGCGCAATTGCCCGGCTTTCGCCGCTGGGCTGCGGGCTAGGTCAGGGAGAAGCGGCGCCGGCGCACCGTGATGGTGCCGTCCGGTTCGGTCCCCACGATCTCGTGAGTGGCTCCGGCCGGAAGGGGACCCGTTGTCGCCGGCACCGCCTCGCCCCGGATGAGGAGGTCCGAAACGAACTTCTTCGCCTCGGTCTTCGGACTGCGAGTCTTCCGATGCTTGCGCGGCTTCGTCGGACTCGCCGGCTTGGTCGGCTGTTTCGCCATGGGCAACTCCTCATCGCTGAATG
>JACQFU010000162.1 GCA_016199905.1 Candidatus Wallbacteria bacterium | reverse complement strand
TGTCTCTGTGTTAGGTCTTTCCTCTTGGCATGAACCATGATGCTTGGACTGTAGCGTTGATTTGAAAACGATCTACTAGTCCTTGAAGTTCTGGGTGTTGTAGGCGTACTGGCTGCCGATCACGGTGCCGAGGCCGACGCGGCTGACCTGGGGATCGAGGATGTTGGCCCGGTGGCCGGGGCTATTCATGTAGCCTTCCATCATGTCGCTCGCAAGGGCGGCGGGAGTCTGCGCCGTGCCGCGCCCGCTGGCGAGTTGGACGTTGGCGCCGAGCTTATAGGGGAACTTGGCGATGTTCTCGCTGGCCTTGCGGAAGGTGACGCCGCCGTTCTTGAAACGATCGCCGACGGTGTGGTTCTCGGCGACGGGCGACTTGTGGTCGAAGTAACCCAGCGTGTACATTTCCTCGCTGTGCTTGCGGGCGATGACGTCGAGTCGCTTGTCCGTGGCCACTGTGCTCAGGTCGTTCTTGCGGCGCGTCTCGTTGAGCAGGTCGAACATGGCCAGTTCGCTGGCCGCCTCTTCGAGACTGATCGGATCGGCCTTGGCGCGCTCGCGGGGGTCGCCGGCGTCCTTCTGCTCTTGCTGGGCGGCGAATCGGTCCATCAACTGCGGATCGCTGGCGCCGGTCGGAGCTGCAGGACCGGCGGGCAGACTGGCGGAGTTGCCCTCGTAGCTGCTCGACGGGGCCAGCGGCGCGGAAGGATCGACCGGCATCGCTGGCAGAGTGGAGCTTCCAGCCGCCGCCGGGCCATTCTGCGGCGCCATCGGCCCATAGGTGGGCGGGTAGCGGCGCGGCTGGCTGTAGCCGTAGCTGGGCCGCCCACTCGCGTGGATGCTGGCCACGGGCGAGTCGAGGTCGAATCGGCCTCCGTTGGGACCGCCGGCAGCGTTCAACCGGAAGTCCGGGGAGTCGACGCGGATCTGGCCGCCGTTCTGGTTGCCGTCGACTGCGACGGTGAGCATCTTCTGGCAGCCGAAATTGCCCATCACTGGCAGGACCAGCACAGCGGCGACGACCAAGCGGACGAACCGGTTCCCTGAGCGCATACTCGATCCTCCATCAGGCTCCCGGATTATCGGACCGCTAAGAATTATTCGGTAATCAGCGCCGATCGTCAATCCGCTAAATCGACGCCCTGAGTCATGATCGCGGATCGAACTTCTCCCACTGGCGCTCGAACTCCACTGCCAGCCAAGCGAGCAACCGGGCAGGGGAGGGGAGCCGGGCGGCCTGCACCAACTGGGCCAGATTCGCGGCCCATTCCTCTATTGGCGCCGGAAACTGCGTGGATATGTTGACTCCAATTCCCATGACGAGGAACTCCAGCCTGGGACTGTTGCCCACCGTTGCCGACTCCGCCAGGATGCCTGCGAGCTTTCGGCCTTCGAACAGCACGTCGTTGGGCTCCTTGATCGCACAGGCCAGCCCCAGTCGCTCTCGAAGGCACGCCACGAGCGAGCGCGCCATCACCAGCGTCGCTCCGGGCGCAGCGGCCGCGTCTATTCGCGGGTAAAGCAGGAAGCTGCACCAGAGCCCCTGGCCCATCGGCGAGTGCCAGACGTCGCCCTTGCGGCCTCGTCCTGCCGTCTGCCTACCTGCCGCGACGATGGTCCCCCCCGCCCGGCCCTCGCGCGCCAGCTCTCGCGCAACGTCGTTGGTCGACCCGCACTCCTCCAGCCAGAAAATCTCCCGCCCGATCCACTTGCCTTCGGACAGCTCACGAAACTCCCTCTCGTCCGCGGTTCTCCGAAGGCCGAGTGCGCCCCCCATCATGCCGCTGCCAGGTCCAGGCTCAGGTCGAGAGAAACCGCCGAGTGAGTCAATGCTCCCACCGAGACGATATCGACGCCCGTCGCACCGATTTCGCCGATCGTCTCCAGCCGAACGCCTCCGCTGGCCTCGAAGACTGCCTGCCCTCGCAGCTCCTCGACAACGGCGCGCATCGCCGGCGGCGCCATGTTGTCGAGAAGCAGCACGTCGGCCCCCGCCTCGACTGCCTCCCGAGCTTGTTCGATGCTCGTGACCTCCGCTTCGATGCGCATCGTGTGGGGCGCTCCGGCGCGGGCCAGTTGCACGGCTCTTCCGACGCCTCCGCAGGCTGCAATGTGGTTGTCCTTGATCAGAATTCCGTCGGAGAGATTGAACCGGTGGTTGCGCCCTCCGCCGCACCGCACCGCGTACAGCTCCAGCGCGCGCAAGCCGGGCGTCGTCTTGCGCGTGTCCGTGACGCGAGCGCGACCGCAAGCGGCAGCGAACTTCCGGGTCAAAGTGGCGATTCCGCACAACCGGGCCACAAGATTCAGCGCCACTCGCTCGCCTGTGAGGATCGAGCGCGCAGGCCCAGCGATGCGGGCGATCGTGCTTTCCGGGGAAAGCTCGGCGCCGTCTTCGAGCGCAAGTTTCACACTCACGCGCGGGTCCACGCGTCCAAAGAGCGGAGCCAGCAAGACGCCTCCCGACAACACGCCCGCCACCCGGCTGAAGAGCCGCGCCGTGCCGATCTGGTTCTCCGGAATCAGCAGGCAGCTCGTCAGATCGCCGTTGGGGCCTAGATCCTCGGCCAACGCCATCTCGACGACGGCGCGAACGGCGTCCGGGCTAGGTGGAAGAGGCGGCATGACGGCGCCGATTCTGACATGCTAGACTGCGCGCCGCAAGCCCGGCGGAGGCACATCCGCCCGCGATCGGGAGCACCTGCCACATGAACGACACCGAAAGCCTGGAGAGTCTGAGGAACGAAGCCCTGGCCGCCATCGGCGCCGCCGTCGACCTCAAGGAGCTGGAAGCCGCTCGCGTGAAATATCTCGGGCGCAAGAGCGCGCTTCTGGCTGTGCTTCGCGAGGTGGGCCAGCTGGAGCCCGAGAAGCGCGCCGTCGTGGGCAAACGCGCCAACGAGGTGAAAAAGGATGTCGGCGACGCCCTCGACCACCGCGAGGGCGACTTGGCGGCCCGAGCCCGTGAAGCGGCGTCGCTTGCCGACACCTTCGACCTCACGCTCCCCGGAGAGCGCTTCCGCACGGGGCATGTTCATCCGCTCGCCTCGACGGCCGAGGAGATCGTGCAGATCTTCCGGTCGATGGGATTCGAGGTCGCCGACGGCCCCGAAATCGAAACCGAGTACCACAACTTCGAAGCCCTCAACATGCCCGCGTTCCACCCGGCGCGCGACATGCAGGACACGTTCTTCGTCGGCGACGACCTGCTCCTGCGCACCCACACGAGCAACGTACAGATCCGGGCGATGAAGACGCGCAAGCCGCCGCTGTCGGTGCTGGCCCCGGGTCGCGTTTACCGGCGCGACTCGGATATCACCCACTCGCCCATGTTCCACCAGATCGAAGGATTCATGGTCGACGAACGGATTACCCTCGGCCATCTGAAGTCGGTGCTGTCGAGCTTCGTGCGCGCGATCTTCGGCAAAGCGCGCAAGGTGCGCTTTCGGCCCAGCTACTTCCCCTTCGTGGAGCCCGGAGCCGAGATGGACGTCGAGTGCGTGATGTGCGACGGCAAAGGATGCCGCGTGTGCAAGTCGAGCGGCTGGCTCGAGATCCTGGGAGCCGGGATGATCCACCCGAAGGTGCTGGCCCACGTCGGCTACGACAGCGAGAAGTACACGGGTTTCGCCTTCGGGATGGGCATCGAACGCGTCGCGATGCTGCGTCACCGGATCAGCGATATCCGGTTGTTCTTCGAGAACGACGTGAGGTTCCTGGAACAGTTCTAGAGCGCCGCCGCCGCGTGGCCGTCGGTCCGCGGCGGCGGTAAGATCGAGTGCGATGACAAAGGATGCCGGGGAGCTGCGCCGACGCCGCGCTGTCGAGCTGTGGGAGGAGGGCTACAGGGCCATTCTCGAGGGCGAGCTCGACAATGCGATAGAGCTCTTCGGCAGCTCCCTCGATCCGACGAGGCGATCCCGTGGTTCGAGAAGGCCAAGATGGCGCCTCGCTACGAGCCGCGCCACTTCCCCTACTTGAACCTCGGTCGCGTGTACACAGAAAAGGGGATGCTCCGCCGGGCGCTCGACGAGTTCAAGGGCGCCATGGAGCTGCACCACGGCGACGAGACGGCAGTGGGCGCCGTCGAGTCCCTGACACGACAGCTGAACTGAGTCTGGGATGCCGGCAGCCGCGCTCAGCCACGAAGAGATTCTGCGCTACAGCCGGCACTTGCTGATGCCGGAGGTGGGTGTCGCCGGCCAGTTGAAGCTCAAATCGGCCAGCGTGCTCATCGTCGGCGCCGGCGGCCTGGGGGCGCCGCTGGGGCTCTACCTTGCCGCCGCGGGCGTCGGGCGCCTCGGTCTTGTGGACTGCGACCGGATCGACGCGACCAACCTGCACCGGCAGGTCCTCTACACCTCCGAGGACGTGGGTAAGCCCAAGCTCGCCGTGGCCGCGCAGAGGCTGCGTGGCGTCAACCCGCATGTCGACCTTCGCCTGCACGAGACTCGCCTCACCAGCGAGAATGCCGAGGAGATAGCCCGGGACTACGACATCGTCGCGGATGGGACCGACAACTTCGCGACTCGCTACCTCGTCAACGACCTCTGCGTGCTGCTCGGAAAGCCGAACGTCTACGGCAGCATCTACCGTTTCGAGGGGCAGGCCAGCGTCTTCGATGCCCGTCGCGGACCGTGCTACCGATGTCTCTATCCGCAACCGCCGCCGCCGGGGCTGGTGCCGAGCTGCGCAGAGGGCGGGGTCCTGGGCATCTTGCCGGGCATCATCGGGCTGATCCAGGCGACGGAGACAGTGAAGCTGATCCTGGAGCAGGGGGAGCCGCTCATCGGCCGGTTGCTGCTGTTCGACGCCCTTGGCATGAGCTTCCGGGAGCTGCGGTTGGAGAAGAGTCCGGCGTGCCCGGTCTGCGGGACGCATCCAACGATCGACCGGCTCCTCGACTACGAGGTGTTCTGTGGCGGCGCTCCGGAGCCCGCGGCTGGGGCTGAAGCCGGGACTCTCACGGCCCCTGAGCTGAAGGCGGAGCTGGACGCGGGGCGACCGGTCCGGCTCGTGGATGTGCGGGAGGCGCACGAGTTCGAGATTTGCCGTATCGAGGGCGCGACACTGCTGCCGCTCTCGCAGCTACCAGAGCGGATGAGCAGCCTGGCCGCGGCCGATGAGATCGTCGTCTATTGCCATCACGGCATGCGCAGCCGCAAGGCGCTCGATGTTCTGACCGGCGCAGGTTTCAAGAAGCTTCGACACCTGAGCGGCGGCATCGATGCCTGGTCGCGGCTGGTCGATCCGTCGGTGCCGAGGTACTGAACGTTGACGCGGCTCAGCGCTGGCCCTGGGAGGGAACGAACTCCTCGGGCGTGAAGGGCAATGAGCTCGCCTGGAGAACCTTGCGCGCCTCCAGGTAGAACAACACCAGGTACATCACCCAGCAGAGCAGAAGCGAGTTCATCATCAAGGCGGCGATCCAGTCGCCGGGATTGGTCGACAGGAAAAAGCTCGCGTGGCCGCCCGAGTCGAAGACACTGGCGCACACCCCTCCGACGAACATCACCGGGAGGGTGAGGAGGGCGAAGACGAAGGGAGCGTAGAGAACCTGCTTCTTGTCGACGTGGAACAGCTCCTCGCTGCGCTCCAGCGGGTCCTTTGGCTCCTCGTCGGGGCCCAAGGCCGCCACGATGGCGACGAACGAGTAGGCGAAGTACTTGCGCACTCCGTACCAGAGGATATAGGCGCCCGGAACGATGAGGATCAGGGCTATGCCGGTGCTGGCGCCTCCGCCGGCGCCCAAGGCCGCGGCTCCACCCAGGACCACGGTACCCAGGCCGACCAAGAACCAGATCTTGAGAGTGCACTTGAAAAGCGACCAGAAGATGCGACCCGCACGCTGGTTGAACATGCTGAACGCCTGCTCGAAGCTCGCTTCCTTGCCCTTGGCCCGCGAGACGAACAGGATGACGAGCACGGACTGGACGACGATCCAGCTGACGCTCGTGAGGATGCCTCGCATCAGGGAGTCCATCACGGCCAGGGCAAGCAGCATCGGAACGGTGATGGACGGGTTCGCCCAGAGCAATCGGGCGGCGGCCGTGATGCTCGAAGGCGCCGCAGCCGAACACGGAACATCGTCCGATGAAACGGGCGCAGTCCTGGTGGTGGGGCGTCTGACACTTCACGCAGACGTCGGCTACTCCGTCGATCCGGGTAGCGCAAACGGGACATTCGATTGCCAGGCTGCTCGGCTCCATCAGGCCCTCCCTGCTTCGGCGCACGTCTTGAACGAAGTAAAGATAGCCCAGCGCTTCCGCCCGCACAAGAGGCGTTACCGAGCCGTCGGCCCGGGAGTTGGGCGGGGCGCGAGCATGTTCTTCTGCGGAAGGATCTCTCCGAGTAGCTCGAGCGCGGAGGCCGCCTCGGGATCGGGATGATCCCGGCGCAGCGCAACGAGGCGGCAGGGCGAGCGCCGGTTCTTCATCAGGAGAGGCACGTAGCCGGCGAAGGCCAGTCGCGTGACGCCCGCGGAGTCCCTCGTCAGATCCAGCTGTAGCAGGATGCTGACGCGGCATTCCAACTCGACCTGTCCGCTGACGAAGTTGCCGAGCGAGTAGACGGCGAGCGTTTCGCGGCCGTCCTGGGTGACGTACTTTTCCCACGGCTGCAACACGTGCGGATGCGAGCCCAGAACGGCCAGCGCCCCGGCATCGAGCGCCGCGTGCGCGAACTCGACCTGGTTCGGCGACGGTTCGAACTCGAACTGTTTGCCCCAGTGGGGCGTCACTATGACTGCGTCGATGCCCGGCGTGCTGGACAGGTCTTCGATGAGCGCCAACAGCTGCTTCTGGTTCCGAAAGCAGTACTGCACCTGATCCTCGGAGTCGGCCAGACCGTTGGTATGCTGAGTGCAGCCGACCCACGCGAGACGGAACCCGGAGAACGTGGTGACGGCGTAGCGATCCGACGAGGAGTCGCGGCGGGTGCCCGTGGCGAGAATGCCGGCTGCGTCCAGGGCGTCCAGCGTTTTCGTAACGCCTTCGGGTCCCCGGTCGAGTGCGTGGTTGTTGGCCGTCGAAACCACCCGGATGCCGGAAGACGACAAGACCGGCAGGACACTTGGGTGATAATTGATCGTCGGAAAGCTCGTGTAGACGTGGCCGTCGAAGATGGGGCCCGGGTCGTCGTCCTCGGTGCCGTCGTTGGCCAGCCCCGGGGCGACGGTACCCTCGAGATTGGCGTAGGCCACGCCGGCCGAGCGCAGCAGCGGCTTCACGTCGTCCCAGACGCCCGGGACCTGGGAAGTGACCGCGGCCAGGTAGGCCTGGCTTTGCAAACGCGCGTGGAGAAGGACGTCTCCCACAGCCGCGACCCGCAGCCGGGCGCCGTCCGGGGGAGCCGAGAACTCGATGGGCTCCGGGCCACTGGCCCCGCTGCGCGCGGTGAAGAGCAGCGCGAGCAACGCCGCCGTTCGCAAGACAGCGGTGCCTTTCCATCCTCGATATCCGGCCCGGGCGATGGACACGTTCCCGCGACTCATTAAGCCGGCAGCTCGCGCGTGTCAATTCTGCGTTCGGTATACTAAGAGGGTGACGAACACATCTCCTAAAGTTCCTCAGAAGCAACGCGTGCTGTTCGTGGACGACGACTCGGAGCTGCTCAGGCTGCTCAGGGAGTTCGCGGAGGGTTGGGGCTACGAGACGCTCTCGGAGCTCGACAGTCGCCGAGCGCTGGCAACGGCGATCCAGTTCCGCCCGGACCTGATCGTGCTGGACGCAGTGATGCCGTTCATGGACGGCTATCAGGTGTTCGACGCGCTTCGGGGCGAGGCCAAGACGGCGGATATCCCAATCCTCTTCCTCTCCGGCACCGGCCGGGACGTGAAGAGTCGCCTCAAGGGCTTGGAGAAGGGGGCCTGGGATTACCTGACCAAGCCCATCGATCTGGACGAGCTGCGCGCGCGCCTGGCTCACCACGTGTCTCAACGGCAGCGGACCCTACTCTCGGAGGACAAGGCGACCGAGGTGGTCAAGAGAACGGCCGTGTTCCTCAATCACAGCATCAACAACCTGCTCTGCACCATCCAGTTGGCCGCCGAGTTGACCGGCGCAAACGGAACCCCACAAGAAAAGCGCAGGGCAGGTCTGGTCGCCAAGAACGTGCAGGGCATCCACGACGTCATCAGCAAGCTGCGCAAGATCAAGCGTGTCGTGCTGACGGGCTACATCGGCGACGAGCGAATGCTCGATATCGAGAAGTCGATCGAGGAGGAAGCGCCGCTTCTGCCCGGCGCGCCGGGAGCCGACGAACCCGACGACGAGGCCGTGGCCGACGAGAAGGGAAGCGACGACAAGTCCAGGGAGCGCTGAGGCGGGTGGGGCGGCGACGGGGGACGCCGCCGCCCCGGCGAGGTTACTTCACGTCGAGCAGCTCGACCTCGAAGATGAGGGTGGCGTTCGGGGGGATGATGTTCCCGGCGCCGCGGGCCCCGTAACCGAGAGGGCCGGGGATGATGAGCTTGCGCTTGCCGCCGACCTTCATCCCGGCCACGCCCTCGTCCCAGCCCTTGATGACCTGGCCGGCGCCGAGGGGGAAGGAGAAGGGGACGGAACGATCGCGGCTGCTGTCGAACTGTTTTCCGTTCTCCAGCCAGCCCGTGTAGTGAACGAAGACTTGCTTGCCCGAGGCGGCGGCGACGCCCGTGCCGGCCTTCAGCTCGACGTATCGCAGGCCGCTGGGCGTGCTGACGACGTCGGAGGCCTCCGCGGAGGCCGTGGACTTGGGGGTGGCCTTTTCAGCGGAGGCGGGCTTGGCGATCGGGGCCGTCTTGGAGTCGCTGGACACTTTGCCTCCCTTGGGCTTCTTGGGTTTTGCCGAGGCAGGCAGGGCCGAAAGGACGGCCAAGGCCAAGACCAGGGCGCAGGACTTACGGTACATTCTGAGGTCTCCTTTGCGTTCGAGTGGGAAGACTTTAACCCAAGGCGGGGCCGGTCCTCAAGTCTCGAGCCTGCGGAGGCGGATGATATAATGGCCGCCGTGACTCCACAGCTTCCGATACCCCCCGAGTTCAAGAAGGCCCGCTGGGAGGAGCTGGAGGCTGGCCAAGCGATCTGGTACGTCCAGTCGAATCCGAGGCCGCAGGGCCCGTGGATCGTGGTGGATCCGTCGGCGCGGCTCATCCGGCCGCTGAACGGAACCGTCCATCGCAGGCTCGATCTGGACGAGGTCCTGATCCGGCCGGGCTCGCCGCCTCCGAAACCCGGCTAAACGATGGACCCTCGAGCAAGGACGGAACGGCGACGTGGCCGAGCCTGAGCAGACGACGCCTCCGGACTCCGAGTCGCGCCTGAGCAGCTGGCTGCGGTTGAAGCTGCTTGGCCAGCCGAAGGACCTCTCCGATCCGCAGCTCTTCCACCAGATGTCCCTGGTAGCGCTGCTGGCTTGGGTCGGGCTGGGCGCCGACGGTCTTTCGTCGTCGTCCTACGGCCCCGACGAGGCGTGGCGTGCCCTGGGACAGAACACGTTTCTGGCGGTCTTCCTGGCCATGGCGACCGCGGGGACGGTCTTCATCATCGCTTACTCGTACACGAAGATCATCGAGCACTTCCCCGCCGGTGGAGGCGGTTACGTCGTCGCAACCAAGCTGCTCGGGCACGCCGCGGGCCTGGTGAGCGGCAGCGCACTTCTGGTCGATTACGTGCTGACGATCTCGATCTCGGTAGCGAGCGGCGGCGACGCCATCTTCAGCTTCCTGCCCGTTTCGTGGGAGGGCGGGAAGTTTCCGCTGGAGGTCCTGGTCATCTTCACCCTGATCGTCCTCAACCTGCGGGGCGTGAAAGAGTCGGTAGTGGCGCTTGTGCCCATCTTCGCGGTGTTCGTGGTCACCCACCTGCTTCTTATTCTGGGTGGGATCATTGCCAACTTGGGCCACCTGCCCGATGTGTACGCGTCGACCGTCCACGGCATGCACCAGGGCATGGCGACGCTGGGAGCGTGGGGGTTGTTCGCCTGCCTCTTGCACGCCTACTCCATGGGTGCCGGCACGTACACGGGAATCGAGGCCGTGTCCAACGGCGTGGCCATCATGCGTGAGCCTCGGGTCGCCACGGCGCGTCGCACGATGCTCTACATGGCTTGCAGCCTGGCCTTCACGGCTGCCGGGATCATCCTCTGCTACCTGCTGGTGGGCGTGACTCCGGTCGAGGGTCAAACGATGAACGCAGTCCTGGTGGATCGGCTCGTCGGCGGTTACCACCTGGGCATCCTGCCGCTGGGCCACTGGTTCGTGGTCGTCACGCTGATCTCGGAGGCGATGCTCCTGTTCGTGGCGGCGCAGACGGGCTTCATCGACGGCCCCCGCGTGATGGCCAACATGGCACTCGACAACTGGATTCCCCGGCGATTCGCCTCGCTGTCGCACCGCCTCACGATGCAAGACGGCGTGCTGCTGATGGGAATCGCGGCGCTCTTGCTGCTCTACGAAAGCCATGGGTCGGTGAGCCGGCTGGTGGTGATGTACAGCATCAACGTGTTCCTCACGTTCTCGCTCTCGCAGCTGGGAATGGCCCGATTCTGGTGGCAGCGCAAGGGCGACCGAACTCGGAAGAGGAACCTGGTGGTCTTCGGAACCGGCCTGGTGCTCTGCCTGTCGATCCTGTCGATCACGATCTTCGAGAAGTTCCAGGAGGGGGCCTGGCTGACGCTGGTGATGACCGCCAGCCTGATCGCTTTCTGCTGGAGCATCCGGCAGCACTACGATCGCGTCTCGGCCGCGTTTGCCTCGCTGGCCGAGACGATGCTGAACCTGCCGGTGGAGGCGGTCCAGGACCCGCGGCCCATCGACCCCACCAAGCCGACAGCCGTGTTGCTGGTCGGCGGGTACAGCGGCCTGGGGGTGCACGCTCTTCTCTCGATCTTCCGGTTCTTTCCGGACCACTTCAAGAACTTCCACTTCATCACCGTGGGCGTGGTCGACTCGGGCAACTTCAAGGGCGAAGCGGAGGTAGACAACCTGCGTCGCTCTTGCGAGAAGAACCTGCAGAACTACGTGACGCTGGCAAACCGCTTCGGGTTCCCGGCGACGCTCAGCTTCTCGCTGGGGACCGACGTGGCCGAGGAGGCCGAGGGGCTCTGCCGGGAGGCGGCGAAGAAGTACCCGCGCAGCATCGTGTTCGCCGGGCAGCTGATTTTCCAGAAGGACCGGTGGTACAACCGGTTCCTGCACAACGAGACGGCTATTGAAGTCCAGCGCCGCCTGCAGTGGAGCGGTCAGCCGATGGTGGTGCTGCCCGTGCGGGTGCTGGAGGACGGAAAAGCGCTGCTCTAGCCGAGGGAAGTCACTTCTTTCGGGCCAACATCACTCCGTCGCGGACGGTCAGCAACACGTGTTCGACTCGCGGATCGGCAGCCACGCGAGCGTTGAATCCAACGATGGCGTGGTCGGAGTCGTCCTTCGGATCGAGCACGCGTCCGCCCCACAAGCAGTTGTCGGCGACGAGCAATCCGCCCGGGCGCAACAGCTCCAGGCAGCGTTCGTAGTAGCCGACGTAGTTGGCCTTGTCGGCGTCGATGAACGCCAGGTCGAACGGCCCCTGGAGCTGCGCCAGCGTCTGGAGCGCGGGGCCTACGCGGATGTCGATCTTCTTCCCGTGGGGGCTGCGGTCGAAGTAACGACGCGCGAATCGCTCGACCTCCGGGTCGATGTCGCAGGTGATGAGACGGCCGCTTTCCGGCAGTCCGGACGCCATCATCAGGCCGCTGTAGCCGGTAAACATGCCGATTTCCAGCACGCGCTGCGCTCCGGTCAATTGGACCAGCAGCTTGAGGAAAGTGCCCTCGACGGGGCCGACTTGCATGAACCAGTACTCCATCTTCTCGCGTGTTTCGCGGGCCAACTCCCCGAAGAGAGGGTCAGGCAGGGTCGTATGTCGCACGGCATAGTCGTCGATGGCCTGGGGGACGAGCTCCATGGGGAACCTCCTGGGCGGCGTTACGCGTCTCGAGCCTCAACTCTCAAGTCTCTCCCCCTGGCTGCTCCCAGGGAGTAGACTCGCATTGTGACACGAAAGACCTTTGCCAGCGAGTCGCTGGCGCTGCTGGTTCCGGCCCGCGACGACGAAGCGACGCTGGAGACGGTCGTTCGGGAGACTCGCGCGGCGGCGCTGGAGCTTGCGGCGCGGGTGGAGACGATCGTGGTCGACGACGGTTCGCGGGACGGGACGGCAGCGTGTGCCGAGCGGCTTGCGGCCGAGCTTCCGGGCACCGTGGCGATACGGCACCTGCGCCGCCGGGGAATCGGCCGGGCGCTGTCGACCGCAGTGGCTTGGGCTCGCTCGGGTTTGCTGCTTTACGTGCCTGCGGGCGGGCGGTTCGATCCGGCGACGTTGCCGGCGCTGCTGGAGGCGAGCCGGCGGGGGCAGATCGCGCTGGGGCGCGCAGGAGGGCCGCCGAGGGGCGTTTGGGCGCGCCTGTGGAACTGGATGGCCGGAGTACTGCTGCCGGAGCCTCTGGAGGACGCCGGGTGGGTCTACCTTTGGCGCCGGGAGGTCTTCGGCGGCCCCCAGGTTTCTTCGACCACGCGCGCCTTCTTCGTGGAGATGCTGGCGCGGTCGATGCGGCGTGGAATGCGAGTCGTGGCGGTGGACTGCCCGCCGCGAGCTGGAGCGCCCGCCAGCGGAATCGAGGGCGGCCTGGGTTCGAGGCTGATTCCCGTCGTGGAGCTGGCGCGCTGCTGGGAGTCGTTTCGGCGAGAGGACTTGGAAGAGTCGTTGGATCTTCCCGCTCCAGAGGCTCCCCCTCTACGGCAGTTCTGGTGGCCGGGCCGCAAGCGCGAGCGCGCCGCGCGCATCGCCGGGGCCGGGCGGCCGTCGCTGGAGCGGCTCGACGTCGGGCCCGACCTGCGCCCACCTTGGCTCGACATGACCGAGCCGTTGCTGGTGCCGATGGGCGCGGGGCTGGAGTTGCCGCCCGCAGGGGTTGAGGTCCTCGCCAGCGTTCGAGACCGGCCGGCCGTGGTCCGCCAGGACGGCAAGATCCGCTTCCTCTTCGACGCCGAGCAGTCCGCTCGCTGGCGGCTGGAAGAGGCCTATGTGAAGCCTCCCGGCCCGGCGGCGCGGCTCGCGGTCGAGCTGTCGCGGCTGCTGCCGGGTAAGCTCCGGCTGGGCCTCGAGGGGGCGATCGCCGCTTTCCGGCCGCCGCCGGCCGGGTCCGCGGTCTGGCCCATCGAGCCGTCCGTGGAGTGGCTGCGTTGGGCGATGCTTCACGTCGCGGGTTCCCAGGGCGAAGACCGCAGCCCGACGGCACCGTGGCCCGGCGGCAAGACGTGGGCGCTGGCCATCACCCACGAAGTAGAGGGCGACGAGGGAGTGTCCAACGCGCGCGCCGTCGCCGACGTCGATTCGCGCATCGGGGTCCGGGCTTGCTGGTACGTGCCGGGCGACGTGCTGCGGCGCGTCCCGGAGCTGGCGGGCCGCCTGCGCGAGTGCGATTGGGAAATCGGTTTGCTGGGCGACCGGTTCGATCCTTCGCTCGCCTTCGCGCGCGGCGCCGAGATCGAGCGGCGGCTGCTGTCCTGCGAGGACTTGCTGGCGGCGCACCAGATCCGCGGGTTCCGCTCGCCCGGGCTGTCGGCCTCCGCGGCGCTGACGGCTGCCGCTGCGAGGATGTTCGAGCACGACTGTTCCGTGCCCGATACCGACGTGGCCGCGCTGGCCGGGGCCTGCCGCGGCGCCGGGACGCTGTTCCCCTTCAGCCGGGGCGGCCGGGCCGTTTCGCTGCCGATCACGCTGCCGACCGACCACCGGCTGATCGTGCTCGGCCACCCTCCTCGCGACGCGCTAGGCATCTGGCGTCAAAAGGTCGAGTTCATCCGTCGAGTCGGAGGGCTTGCGCTGCTCTCCCTCTCCGCCGAGCCGCACCTGGGAGGAGCTCCCGAGATGCTGGCCGTTTACGGCGAGCTGCTGGAACCGCTGGTCCGCGAGGGCGACGTGTGGCTCGCGACGCCTTCGGAGCTGGCGGCGTGGTGGCCGGGCCGGGGCGCGGCGACCGGGCCCGGTTAGTGCCCGTTGCCCGACCCGGCACTGCCGGCGCTGCCGGCGTCGGGCGGGGCGTCGGCTCCGGGGGGAGGTTTGACGCCGTCGAAGCGCGGGTCGTGCTTGGCGGGAACGGCCGAGGTGGGCTTGTTGACCGTGACGTCGCTGGCGGCCGAATCGAACGAGCGGACCTCCGACTTGGGTTTCTCCTCGGGCGGGGCCGTGACGCCCAGCGGGTTGGCCACGAGGTCGGCCGGCTTGAAGCCGGCCTTCCTGCGCTCTTCGAGGCTTGCCTTCGGCTCCTTCTTCTTGAGGTCGTCGAGCGCGGTGCTGATGGCCTTCGCCTTCGTCTTCAACTTGGTGTCGCGCCGCATGTACCAGAGGTAGCGCTCCAGGCACTTGGCCTCTTGGCGCAGGCACTCGGCCTCCAACTTCACGGCCTCCTCGTCGCGCCCGCGCTTCAGAAGGCTCTGCTGCTTCTGAAGCCGCAGCCCGATGTAGCGAAGCGCCGCGTCCTGGTCCTTGCGAATGGCCTCTTCGGTGGGGGAGGGCGCGGGCGGATCGGCACGCAGCGCCGCGGCGGGCGCCGACACGGCCAGAGCCAAGGCGAGGGCGAGAGGTGTGCGGATTTTCATGAGTCTCCTCAACCGACAAGTTTCACGAATTGGGCCAGCTCGGGTGTCTCCTGCACCTGAACGGTTCTGGCGCGAAAGGCCTGCGCCAGCGTCTTTCCAAGGCGGACGAAAGACGCCCTCATCTTCGCACGGTACTGCTCCAAGCCGGAGGCCAGCACTTGTGTCTTGAGGCCGTCGCCGCCCTCGGTCTTCTTCGAAAGCTGCCGAAGGAAGTCCTGGTACTTCGTGATCTCGTAGTAGTGCACCATCAGCGTCTTGTCCTTCAGCTCGCCACGGCGGCACATCTCGAAGGTGTCGACGCCGATCTTGAAGAGCAGGCGCGCCATCCGTGCCCTCATCTCGGCCTCGCGGAGTTCCTGGGCGATGTTGAGGATCTCCAGCTTGAGGGTCTTCTCCACCTTTTCGCGTACGCGGGCCTGGAACTCCTCGTCCTCCGGACTTGGCTTCGCGGCAGGAGTTGGAATGTAGGGGAGGTTCGAGGTGGGCTCCACGAGACCCAACTCGCGGCGCTGCTCGATCAGCTCCTGGACGTTGACGCCCTTGGCGGCCAGCACGTCGATCGCCTGCTGGCGCACCGTCGGGTCGTTGTCGTCGATGCGGCGCGTCAGGGCGTTGATCGCCTTCTCGCTTCCGGAGTCGGCCAAGCATTTCACGGCCCTCATTCGCACGCCCTCGTAGGCGTCGCTGGCGGCACGGACGAGCAGGTCCTCCACGTCGAGCTTTCCGAGCTGGGCGATGGCGTAGACGGCGCTCTCCCGCATCGCCACCTTGTCGCTGTCGAGCATCGAGGCCAGGTACTCCTTGACCTGCGGATCGCCGAAGCGCCCCAGCGCCTTCACCACGTTCGATTTCACGCGGTTGTTGGGGTCGTTGAGCATCGGGACCAGCAAGGGAATGTGGGTACGGTCTCCCAGGTCTTCGAAGACTTCGACGCTGTTGGCCCGCACGCGGTCGTCGGCGTGCTTGAGGAACTTGGCGATGTCGCCGAGCACTGCCGCCTCACCGGCTCGCCTGAGCTGGGCAAGCAGAGTGGCCAGGCGGTTGGGATCGCTCTGGCGCGCCAGCTCGGACATGATTTGCCTGCCCGTTAGCTGAGAGTCCGCAGGCGGCCCGGCCTGCGATGCGGCGGCCTGCTGCTGATGGCGCGCGCCGCCGTCGACGTAATTGAGCGCCTTCTTGGCCAGGAAGGCGATGTCGCCATTGCCGGCGCTGCAGAGCTGCCCCAGGCGGTTGCGCAGCTCCGTCAACTGGGCGGGGGTGACCGAATCGTCGAGGCTGAGCCGGGTGAGCGTCGTGAGGGCCAGCGTCTGGATCTCCGCATCGCTGTCGGAGAGATCTTCGATGATGCGCTGGATCTTGAGAGACATCGCGCTCGCTCAGGCGGAGGGAGCCGGCACACCGGCTTTCTGGAGCTCCGCGAGGATCCGCCGAATGGCCTCGCCCTCCTGCTGCTCCGGCACCACGAGTTGCTGGCGGTGCAGCAGGTCGGCAGCCTGCCGGCCGAGGAAGCCGAAGGAACTCTTGATCTTTTCCTGGAGGTGCTCGATGGCCGACTTGCGAGTCTCGTCCTCGGGATCGCCTCGCTTGACCATGTAGTTGCGCAGGAAGTCCTGGTAGCGCAGCACCTCGTAGAAGATGCTGTCGAGACTCTCGTGGGTGATGAGATTCAGGCGGCAGAGCTGGTAGATCTCGGTGCCCAGAGAACGGTACAGCTCTTCGAGGGCGTCGGTCGCCGGACCGGCAGGCGGAGCGGGTTTCGGAGGATGGGGCCTGGGCGTCGGCGACGGTTCGGGCGCCGCAACCGGCGGAGGAGGGGGCGGCCGGGGTGCAGGCGCCGGCGCGGGTTTGGAGACGGCGGCGGCTCGCGGGGGCTCCGGGGCGGGCGGTTCCGGGGTCAGGGGCTCGGGCACCGCTGCGCGCTGGGTCTGCAGGAGCGTCTTGAGAGAGCGGAGGCTCTCGGCAGCCGCCTCGCAGATGTTGATGTCCAGGTCGTTGAGCATCCGCTTCAAGGCCACGACGGCGGGTCGGGTCGGGTAGCGGGCCAGCGCGCGGGTGGCGCGCATTCGCACGCCCTCGTAGGGATCGGCCAGACAGTGCAGCAGCAGCGCCTCGACGAACGGCTTTTCGATTCGGGACAGCACGAAGGCCGCGGTCTCGCGCATGCTCATCGCAGTCGAAGCGAGCATATCCGAGAGAGTCTTCTCGACGCCGGGGTGGTCGAAGCGGGCCAGAGCCATCACGGCATTTCCGCGCACGCGGTTGTTGCGGTCCTCCATCAACGGCAGGAGTTGCTCGACGTGGTTGGCATCGGCGAGCCGCTCGAAGACCTCGACTGCGTTGGCCCGCACTCGGTCGTCGGCGTGCGAGAGCATCGGCGCCACGGCCGCCAGGTCCTCCAGGCGGCCCTTGGAGGCAATCTGGATCAGCAGCGATGCCAGGTAGTTGGCGTGCGGCGCGATGGGCAGCCAATGAAGGATCTCTTCTCGAGTGAGAGTCGAAGGGTCTTTTGGGGCCTCGACGGCCGCTGCCGGAGCGGGCGGCGGCTCGGGGGGCGCGACGGGCGCCGGAACCGGCTCGGGGGGCAATGGAACAGCGGCGGCGGCCGGTTCGGCTTCGGCTTGCGGCGCCGCGGCCGGCTCTGGCAGCGCGGGTTCGGCCTCGGCCTCGGCCGGATCGGGTTCCGCCCGCAGAGCCGAGGCAGGCTCCGGCGCAGGTGGCGGGGGCATCGGGGGCGCCGGCGGCTCCACGTCGACGAGGCACTCCTTGAAGTGCTGATCGATGTGGTTGAAGGCTTTGCGCGCCAGGAACACGACGTCCGGATTATCGGACGAAGACAGCGGCCTGAGACGGGCAGCGATCTCCCGGATCTCAGCCGGAGCATCCACGATCTGCCTGGAGAGCCTCGTGATGCTCATCAGCGCGAACGTCTTGATCTGCGGGTCCGGGTGGCCCAGATCGGCGCAGATCTTTGCCAGGTTTACCGCCATGGACCGATCTCCCGCTTCGAGCGCCGCTTCACGCCGTCATGATAGACGCGCGGGCGTTTCTTGTAAAGGCGGGGCGGCGGAACCAGCGCAGGGGGCCGTCGCAAGCGCTACAGCCCCCCGCGCCCCCGCTCACCTGCTCGGCTCCGGAGGCACCGGGACGTCCAGCCGCCGAGCGGTGACGGCAACCATGAGGTCCAGCTCCTCCAG